>QGSR01000128.1 GCA_003387805.1 Bacillota bacterium
ATCGTAGCCTTCCGCTTCGTACACGTCGGGAATGTTGGCGGTGCGCCCGTGCACCGCGGCCCAAGCGCAGTCGTGGGCTTCGTTGGGCCGGCCGTCCACCTTCAGCGGCACCGGCGGCCACGCGATGGGCGCCCCGGACGGGCCGCCCATGCGCACGCCCAGGGTGCCCGTCTGGACGATGCGGAATTCCAGGCTGTCCCCGGAGACGAGATAGAGCGTGCCGCCGTCGGCGCCCGTCAGCCGCCGCGCTTCCTCCACGATCATCTCCAGCAGCCGATCGAGGCTGCGCTCCGAGGACAGCGCGATGCCGATGCGATGCAGTCGCTGCAGCTGTTCGGTCAGGTCCGGCCGGCCGTTCATCGCTCTCGCCTTCCAGGCGGCCCCCAGGCCGCGGCGTCAGTCGACCAGGGCGCGCAGGGCCTCTTCGTCGTAGCCCACCACGGCGCGGCCGCCCTTGACGGCGATGGGCCGCCGCCACAGGCCCGGCTCGGCGGCCAGCAGCTTTACCCACTGGTCTTCGGACAGTTCCTTGCCCGCCAGATTCAGCTCCCGGTAGCGGCGGCTGCGGGTGGAGACGATGTCGTGGACGCCGCGCGGCAGCAGCCTGGCCAGCTCGCGGATTTCCTCTTCCGTGGGAAGTTCGGTGAAATAACGGCGCTCCACCACCTGCGCGCCGAGTTCGCCGAGAAATTGTCGCGCTTTGCGGGATGTGCTGCAGCGCGGATAGTGATATAGTGTTATTGCGGACAAAAACCGCCCCTCCCTCCGAGTCCGATTGCCGATATTATACCACGGCCCGGGCGGTGGTGGTGTCCGCACTCATGCCGCGGCGCGGCGGCCCAAAGGCCCGGGCGCGGCCGGGGAAAATGCGCGTTCCGCCCCGAGGCAGGAAAAATGCACGAAATATCGAATCTCTTTCTGCAGCCTTACGCGCCTGATGACCCGCAGTCAAGGCCGCGGCCTGAGACTGATGGAGATGGACGGCAAGCGACGGCCGGGTGCGGCGAAATTTTTTCAAATATTGTTCGCGCTCCTTGAAGGCTTTCGACGGTGAAAGGCGAAGGCGAATAGGTAAGGGCCTGTGCGTGTCGGATGGTACAGGCGGGGGTGGTTACCATGACGAACACAGCGCGCAAGCGCGAAATTCCGTTTCCGATAGCGCATGACGCCCTCCATGCGCTTGTCGACGTGACCAAAAGCTTGCTGCGGCCGATGAACCTGAACGCGGTCCTGGATCAGATCCTGACCCAGGTAGAGAGGCTGTTCGGGTACGAAATCTGCAGCGTGATTCTGCCGACCGGTCGCGACAACCGGTTGTACATGGCCGCCCACCGCGGCTACGACCCGGAGATCGCCAACTCCATCAGGATCAAAATCGGCGAGGAAGGCATCATCGGTCACGTGGCCGCCACCGGCAAGTCGTACTACGCACCCGACGTGTCGGTGGATCCGTACTACATTGAAGGCTCCACCAAAGTGCGCTCCCAGTTCTCGGTGCCGCTCATTATCGACGATCGCATCATCGGCGTCCTGGACGTGGAAAGCTCGGAGCTGGACGACTTCCCCGAAGACGTGCAGCACGTCATCGAGGCCTTTGCGGCCCTGGCCGCGCTGGCCATTTACCGGGCCCAGCACCAGGAGGAGCTGGAGCACCTGGCGCTGACCGACGGCTTGACGGGCCTGGCCAACAACCGGGCGTTCTGGGAGGCGCTGCACCGGGAGCTGGCCCGGGCGCGGCGGTTCAACCAGCCCCTGTCGCTGCTGGTGCTGGAGATTGACAAGTTCAAGGAAGTCAACGATACGTACGGTCACCTCAAAGGCGACGAAGCCTTGCGGGGCCTGGCGCAGATTCTGGGCGTCACCTGCCGCAGCATGGACATCGCCGCCCGCTTCGGGGGCGATGAGTTCGCGCTGATTCTGCCCCAGACCACCAAGGACGACGCCCGCAAAGTGGCCTACCGGCTCATGGACCGGGTGCGCAAGTTCCGGGTCGACGGCCATCTGCAGCTGACGCTGAGCATGGGCCTGGCCGCCTTCCCCGAGGACGGCATTACCCCCAATGCGCTGTTTTCGGTGGCGGACTACGCGATGTACCGGATCAAGGAGCAGGGCGGCAACGGCCTGGGCCTGGAGGCGCCGTCGGACGCGGCCCGGGTGGCCGACGCGCACCACTGAAGTTCCCTAACCCCCGTATGCGAAAAGCCGGGCGCCACGTCACGTCGGCCCGGCTTCTTGTTTTCGACTTGCTTTGTCACGGGTCCGGCCCGCGCCGCGGCGGGCCCGCCGGCGCGCCCTTCAGTCGGCCAGCCGGCGGTACCGGCGCCGGTGGTACACCAACGGGTCCGCTTCCTCCATGTCGACGGACAGCACTTCGCCGACGAAGATGACGTGGTCGCCGCCGTCGTACTTGTGCACCGTGCGGCACTCCATGCGGCCCCAGGCGTCCTGCAGCAGCGGCGCGGCGGTGTGCGGGCCCTCCGCGTACGGCACGCCCGCGAACTTGTCTTCGCCCGGCGTGGCGAAGCGGTTGGAAAGCTCCGCGTGCCCTTCTTTCAGGGCGTTGACGCCGAAGCCTTCCGCCGCGTCAAAGTGCGGCAGGCTCCGGGCCGTCTTCTTGATGGCGAACAGCACCAGCGTCGGGTCCAGCGACAAAGAAATAAACGAGCTGGCCGTGAATCCCTGCGGCGAGCCGTCGGTGCCCCGGCACGTGATGACGGCCACGGCGCCCGGCCAGTTGGCGAAAAAGTTCTTGTAGGTCCCTGCGTCTATGGTCAATGCAACAGCCTCCTTGACCATAGCTTACCACAGAAAGGGCCCGTCCGGCTCCTACTTGAGACCCGAGCGGACGACGCCTTCGATAATCTGCCGCTGGAAAATCGCGAACACGATCATCATCGGAATGACCGCCACCGCCGACCCCGCGGTGATCATGTTCCACTGCGCGCCCACTTCGCCGGAAAACAGCGACAGCCCCACGGGCAGCGTGTACATTTGCCGCGACTCGGCCACGATCAGGGGCCACAAGTACGCGTTCCAGTTGCCGATGAAGGTCAGAATGGCCAGCGCCGCCAGCGAAGGCTTCACCAGGGGCAAGGCGATGCGCCAGTACAGCCCGAACTCGCTCAGGCCGTCGATGCGCCCCGCGTCCAGCAGCTCGTCGGGCAGCGTGCTGAAGGCCTGCCGCATGAGAAACACGCCGAAGGCCGTCATGATGCCGGGGAACAAAATGCCCCAGTACGTGTCCAGCCAGCCGTAGTCCGCGGACATCTGGTACCACGGCAGCACCAGCATCTCGGTGGGCACGAACATGGTGGACAAAATGAGCACGAAGACCACGTTCTTCCCGGGGAAGGGGAGCTTGGCCAGCGTGTAGCCCACCAGCGAGTCGAAAAACAGCACCGACGCCACCGTCAGCCCGCCCACCAGCAGGCTGTTGAAAAACCAGCGCGGAAACATGGTGCGGGAAAACAGCGCGACGTAGTTGTCCAGCGTCGGGCGGCTGGGCAGCAGGTCCAGCGAAAACACTTCCCCGAAGGGCTTCAGCGACGTCAGCACCATCCAGATGAACGGAAACAGCATGGGCACCACGGCCAGCACCAAAAACGCGTACTTCAGCACCGCCGCCGGCCTCACCCGCATCAGTACTCCACCTCCCGGGACACCAGGCGCATTTGCACGACGCTGATGACCAGCAGCGCCACGAACAGCACCACGGTAATGGCCGCCGCGTAGCCCATGTCATACGCCTGGAACGCCCGCTGATACACGTACAGCACCACCGTCAGCGTGCTGCCCAAAGGACCGCCGGGGTCGTTGAACTTCAGGTTGACGACGTGGGTGAAAAGCTGCAGAAAACCGATGCTCGGCGCGGCGGTGGCCATGATGAGCGAGACGACGATGGTCGGGTTCAGCAGCGGCAGCGTAATGTGGCGGAACGTCTGCCACGGCCCCGCGCCGTCGATTTGCGCCGCCTCGTAGTACATGCGGGGGATGGACTCCAGCCCCGCCAGGAACAGCAAAATGTGGAAACCCAAAAACTGCCAGACCACCACGGCCGTCACCGTCGGCAGCGCCTGCGAAGGACTGTTCAAAAACGGCTGCGGGTCAAAGCCGAGAAAATACAGCACCTGATTGACCAGGCCCAGGTGCGGCGACAGCAGCAGGCTCCACACCCAGGACACCGCCACGGCCGGAGCCACGTAGGGCGCGAAAAACACGGCCCGGAAAAAGCCGCGGCCCCGCCGCACGGAGTGCAGCAGCAGCGCGAAGGCCAGGCCCAGCGCCAGCTGCGCCGGCACGCCCAGCAGCGCGTACAAGAAGGTGTTTTTCACCGCCTGATGCAGCCGCTGGTCCGACAGCATGCGCTCGTAGTTTTCCAAGCCCAGAAAGGTCCGCAGCTCGGGCTGCACGTGCCACTCGTGCAGGGACATCTGAAAGGCCTGCAGCGTGGGCATGATGCGGAAAAACAGGAAAAAGAACAGGGGAAGCGCCAGAAAAATGTAGGCCGACAAGGCCTTGCGCGTCGACAGTCTCACCAATCTCTTCCCCTTCCGGGAAACAACGGCCCCGGGGGCCGGGCCGCGGGAGACGCCCGCCGCCCGGCCCCGTCAGGCTCTTTGCATACGCGTCACGCTGCGCCCGGGCGCAGCCGGCGCGTCAGCGGTTCCAGAACGCGTCCAGCAGCTGCTGCTCCTCGGCCGCCGCGATGCGGATGGACTCGGCCGGGTCCATGCCCTGCAGCAGCACCCGGTTGATCGCGTCCACCATGATGCGGCGCTGTCCTTCCTCATCGACGAAGAACGTCGCGTGGGAGTAAGGCAGCGAGCGGATGAACGGGCCGTACAGCGGATGGCCGGCCAGCTCCGGATCCTCCGCCAGCGACTGGCGCGCCGGCAGTTCGCCCACGTGCTCCAGCCACCGCTTCATCGCGTACTCGGACGTGATGAACTGCAGGAACTTCACCGAGGCCTCCAGCTTGGCCGGATCCTCGTACGCCCGCGGCGTCAGCCCGTGCATCCAGAAGGAGCCGAAGTTGTGCCGGTCGTTTTCGTCAAAGACGGGCAGCTCCATGACGGCCCATTCGAACTGGTCGCCCACGCCGTTGCGGATGGTGCCGATGGCGAAGGAGCCGTCCAGAATCATGCCGATGAGCCCGGCGATGAAGCCGTCGCGGTAGTCCGCGCGGCCCGGGAAGAACTCCACGTCGCCCAGGCCGTAGTGCAGCTGCCAGTCGGTGTAGAACTTCAGCGCCTGCACGCCGGCCTCGCTGTTGTACAGCACCTGGCGGTTGTCGTCGCTGTAGGGCCGGCCGCCGAACTGGCGGATGAGCACCTCGCGCACCAGGTGGTGGTCCTGGCCCGCCGGGCCGAAACCGAAGCCAAGGCGCGTGTAGAAGGGACCGCGCCGCTCGGCCATGCGCTGGCCCGCTTCAATGAAGTCGTCCCACGTCTTGATCTCCCCGTCGAAGCCGGCGGCCCGCAGCATGTCCATATTGACGAACAGGGCCAGCGTGCGCACGCCCGTGGGCAGGCCGTAGTACTGGCCGTCCACCTTGGCCGCCTGCACCATGGGCACGAACTCGGCCTCGATCTCCTCGGCCGGAATGGGCAGCGGCATCAGGTAGCCCGCGTTGACCCACGCCGGCAGCCAGCCGTAAAACAGGTTGGCGATTTCGGGCCCTTCGCCGGCCGGAATGGCGGTGGCCACCCGGGGGCCGTAGGCCTCGTACGGGAAATCCTGGTGAATGACCCGGATGCCCGGATTTTGCGCCTCGAACTCCGCGATGAGCTCGTCAATGAGCTCCACCTTGGTCTGGAAGTAGTACTGCCAGTAGCGAATGGTCACCGGCTCCTGCGCCTGGGCCGCGGCCGACAGCGCCGCGCCGGCGAGAACCGCCGTCACCAGCAGCACGCTCAGCATCCATCGCTTGCCCAACGACATCATGTGTGCG
>QGSR01000129.1 GCA_003387805.1 Bacillota bacterium
ACCCTACCCCAGTCGGCTTGACTCAGACAGACGGCCCCGCGGGCTTGCCCGCCGGCACCCGGATTGGATATAATTGCGGCGACGGAAAACTTAGCTGATGCAGGTTCCTTCTCCGGAAGGCTAAGAGGGAATCGGGTGCAAATCCCGAGCGGTCCCGCCACTGTAACCGGCATCGACAGGGGACTGCGGCCACTGCGCTGTTGCGTGGGAAGGCCGTGGTCGAAATCCCGCCGGAAGCCAGGAAACCTGCCTGCGTCAGAGGGAACGTACACGCCTTCGGGTCAAAGGTGCGTATGGAACTCTGCGGGGGACGACTCAGTCTCCAGCCGGCTTTCAGTACCTGCCCGTGCGTGGGCAGGTTTTTTTGTGGCCGCCCGCGCTTCGGGCCGCCGCCGGTCCCCGCCGCCGCCCTTCCGCGCCGGTCCGGGGGCGTGGGCGGCCCGAAAAAATCGCTAGGGAGGCGGTCCGTCGTGCAACGTCTGCATCTCTCTCTCGTCCTGCTGGTCGCGCTGCTGGCGCTGTCGGCGCCCGCCGCGGACGCGTTTCCGCGCACCGTGGTGGACGGCATCGGCCAGGAAATTTATCTGGAGGCGCCGCCGCAGCGCATTTTGTCCGTCGGATTGGCCATGGACAACATTTTGCTGTCGGTGACGGACCCGGAGCGGGTGGTGGGCGTCAGCGCCTGGGCTGCGGACCCCGCCTCGTCGTACGTCGTCGACAAAGTCCGGCCGCACATGACGCTGGTGCAGCAGCTCAGCGCCGAGCAGGTGCTGGCCGTCGCGCCGGACATCGTGCTGGTGGCCGTGTGGAACGAGCCCGACGTGGTGCACCAGCTGCGGGACTTGGGCGTGAAGCTGTACACGTTCGCGGCCTTTGACACGGTGCAGGACGCCCTGGACAACATCGCCCGCGTCGGCGAAATCACCGGCGACGAAGAGGCCGCGCAGGCCCTCATCGACGAGTTTTTCCGCCGCTACGGGCAGATCGCGTTTCGCATCGCGGGGCGGGAGCGGCCGGGCGTGCTGGTGTGGGACGACTGGGGCACCACCGTGGGCACGGACACGTCGGCCCACGACATCATCCTGCTGGCCGGCGGGCGCAACGTGGCCGCGGAGCGCGGCATCAGCGGCTGGCACATGATCGACGCCGAGGCCGTCATCCAGATGAACCCGGACTATATCATCACGCCCTACGATCCAGCCTTTGCCGAGCGGATCAAGAACGACCCGGTGCTGGCGTCGGTCACCGCGGTGCGCCACGGCCACGTGTACTACGTGCCGCATATGGATGCGCTGAACCATCACTTTGTCGAAGCCATCGACATCTTGGCCCGGATCCTGCATCCGGAGGCGTTTGACCGGTGATCACGCCGGCGCCGGAAAAGCGGGCGGGCGAGCCCGCCCGCCCGCCCGCGGGCCCGCAGACGGAGCGCTGGTCCCGCCCGGGCCGCCGCCCGGCGGACGGCCGCCCATCCGGCCTGCGCTACGTCCGGCCGGCGGCGGTGCTGGCGGTGCTGGCGGCCGGCTTGTTCGCCGCGGTGGTGCTGGCCACCGCCGTGGGCGTCGTGGCGCTGCCTTACGGCGAGACGGCCCGCATCGTCTTTGCCAAGCTGCTGGGGCTGTCCAGCGGCGCGGCGCCGGCGTCGGAGGCCATCATCTGGGGCGTGCGCATGCCCCGGGTGGCGGCGGCGGGTTTGGTGGGGCTGGCGCTGGCCACCAGCGGCGCGGCCATGCAGGCCCTCTTCAAGAACCCGCTGGCGTCACCGGATTTGATCGGCGTGTCCACCGGCGGCGCCGTGGGGGCCGTGGCGGCCATTTTCCTCGGCTGGAGCCTCGTCAGCCCGTGGCTGATGCCGGCCGCGGCCTTCGCGGGCGCGCTGGCCGCGGCGGCGCTGGTGTACGCGCTGGGCACTCGGGCGGGCCGCACCGACATCGCCACGCTGCTTTTGGCCGGCGTGGCCGTCAGCGCCTTCGGCGGCGCGTTGATTTCGCTGCTGTACCATTTCGTGGATGACGGCGTGCTGCGTCAGATCGTGTACTGGCTCATGGGCAACCTGGGCGGCAAGCGCTGGGAGCACGTGCTGGCCATGGCGCCCTTCGTCGGCGTGGGAGCGATGGGGCTGGTGTTGTTTTCGTCCGAGCTCAACATGCTCATGGGCGGCGAGGACGACGCCAAGGCCATGGGCGTGGCGGTGGAGCGGACCAAGCGGTGGGTTTTGGTGCTGGTGGCGCTGTCCACCGGCGCGGCCGTGTCGGTGGCCGGCATCATCGGGTTCGTGGGACTCATCGTGCCGCACATCCTGCGGCTGGTCATCGGGCCCGACCACCGCTGGCTGCTGCCGGCCAGCGGTTTGGCGGGGGCCGCGTTTCTCATTCTGGCCGATTTGGCGGCCCGCACCGTCTTCAGTCCCGTGGAGCTGCGGACCGGCATCGTCACGGCGCTGTGCGGCGCGCCGTTCTTCCTGCACCTTTTGATGAAACGCCGCGAACTGGTGAGGTGGAGCTGACGTGCTGACTGCGGAAAACATCATCTATCGAGTGGGCGACCGCGAAATTTTGCGCGGCGTCAGCGTCCGCATCCCGCGCGGCCGGTTCGTGGGCGTCGTGGGGCCCAACGGCGCCGGCAAGACGACGCTGATCCGGGTGCTCTCGGGCGTGGCCCGGCCCGCCGCGGGTCGGGTGCTGCTGGAGGGCCGGCCGCTGGCCGGGCTGCGGGCGCGGGAGCGGGCCCGGATGGTGGCGTACATGAGCCAAAATCCGTCCATCGGCTTCGGCTTCACCGTGGAGGACGTGGTGGCCATGGGGCGCTACGCCCACCGGCGGCCGTTGGCGCCCATGTCCGGCGCCGACCGGGCCGCGGTGGCGCGGGCCATGGCGGCCACGGGCGTGCTGCCCTTGCGGGAGCGCCTGGTCACGGAACTTTCCGGCGGCGAGCGGCAGCGGGTGTTTTTGGCCCGCACCTTGGCGCAGGAGCCGCGGCTGCTGTTTCTGGACGAGCCCACGTCGGACCTGGACGTGCGGTTTCAGCTGGAAATTTTGTCGCTGGTGCGCACCCTGCAGCGCCGGCGCGGACTGACCGTCGTCATGGCCATTCACGATCTGACGTGGGCGGCCCGCTACTGCGACGACATCCTGGCGCTGCGGGACGGCCGTGTCGTGGCCTACGGAGAAACCGGGGAGGTGCTGACCGAGTCCTTGATTGACGACGTGTTCGGCGTGCGCAGCACCGTGGTGCGGGAGAACGGCGCGCCCGTGCGGGTTGATTTCGTCGGAACGGACGCGGAACGGGAGATGGCCGGAAAAGGGGATTCGGCGCCGGAGCACGAGCCCGAGCCGGGCCCCGCGCCCGAGCCCGGCCCGGCGCCGGCGGACGTCACCTCGGCTCTTCGTCCACGGCCAGGCCGACCAGCTTGACCTCCAGGAATTCGTGGATCCCGTAGGGCCCGCCTTCCCGGCCGATGCCGCTTTCCTTGAAACCGCCGAAGGGCACCTGGGCCGTGGACGGCGTGCCGTCGTTGAGGCCGATGATGCCGTACTCCAGCCGCTCGGCGGCGCGGATGCCCCGGCTGATGTTTTCCGTGAAGACGTAGGCCGCCAGGCCGTAGGGGCTGTCATTGGCCCGCTCGTACGCCTCCGCCTCGTGCTCGAAGGGGATGAGGGGCGCCACGGGGCCGAAGGTCTCCTCCCGCATGATGCGCATGTCGTCGCGCACGCCGGCCAGCACGGTGGGCAGGAAGAACCAGCCGCGAGCCAGCTCGCCTTCGGTCACGCGCCGCCCGCCGGCCAGCAGCTCCGCGCCCCGGGCCACGGCGTCTTCCACGTGGGCCGTTACCTTCTCCAGGGCGGCCTCGTCCACCAGCGGGCCCACCTCGGCGTCTTCGCTCAAACCGTCGCCTACCCGCAGGTTTCGCACCGCTGCGGTGAATTTCTCGGCGAACCGCTCGTAGATGCCTTTCTGCACGTAAATGCGGTTGGCGCAGACGCACGTCTGGCCGGAGTTGCGGAATTTGGAGGCCATGGTGCCCCGCACCGCTTTGTCCACGTCCGCGTCGTCGAACACGATGACGGGCGCGTGGCCGCCCAGCTCCAGCGACACCCGCTTCACCTGGTCCGCGGCCTTGCGCATCAAGAGCTTGCCCACTTCGGTGGAGCCGGTGAACGTAATCTTGCGCACCCGGTGGTCCGACAGCCACGCATCGGCCACCGCCGCGGGGTCGTTGGTGGTCACCAGGTTGATGACTCCCGGCGGCACGCCCGCTTCGGCGAAGATGTCCATGAGGGCCATGGCGGTCAGCGGCGTCTGCTCCGCGGGTTTGAGCACCACGGTGCAGCCCGCGGCCAGCGCCGGCGCGACTTTGCGGGTCACCATGGCCGCGGGGAAGTTCCACGGCGTAATGGCGGCCACCACGCCCACGGGCTGCTTCAGCACCAGGTGGCGTTTGCCGGGCGCCATGGGCGGGATAATGTCGCCGTAGGCCCGCTCGCCTTCGCCGGCGAACCATTCGAGGAACGAGGCCGCGTAGCTGATTTCGCCCCGGGCTTCGCGGATGGGTTTGCCCATCTCCAGCGTCAGCGTGCGGGCCAGCTCGTCCCGGCGCTCGTACATCAGGGCCGCGGCTTGGCGCAGCATGACGCCCCGGCGGTAGGCCGGCAGGCGCGACCACTGGGGAAAGGCCGCGTACGCGGCGTCCACCGCCCGGCGGGCGTCGGCCGCGTCGCCGTCGGAGACGTGGGCCACCACTTGGCCCGTGGCGGGGTTGAAGACGGGGAAGCGCCGGCCCGAGGCGCTTTCCGACCACCGGCCGTTGATGAACAGCGACTGCTCCGTGTTTATCCGCTCATGAAGCGCCGCATCGCTCATCATCATCGCTCCTTTCGAAACCGTGTCATTCACCCGCGGCTTGCGTGCCGCCGTCCGGGCCGGCCGCCGTGCCGGCTGGCCGTTCCGGCCCGGCCGCGGGCTCGGAGGCCGCCCGGCCCGCCTCCAGCCGCCGCAGCAGCGTGCGGAAGCCGTCGATGACGGGCCCGAGCCCGAAGGCCACCATGACGGTGCCGATGCCCACCGGGCCGCCCAGCAGCCAGCCGCCGGCCAGCGCGGCCAGGTCCATGGCAATCTTTATTCGGTACAATGGCTGGCCGGTCCGCTCGTGCAGCGTGACCATGAGGCCGTCCCGGGGCCCGGCGCCTTGGCCGGGGTGCAGGTACAGCGCGACGCCGAAGCCCATGACGACGATGCCGGCGGCCAAAAACAGCAGTCCCGGCCAGCCGTCCACGTACGGCACCAGGCCCCACGCCGAGAAGCGGTCCATCCACCAGCCGATGGTGATGACGTTGAGCACCGTCACGACGGTGAGGGTCCGTCCCCGCAGGAGCAGAATGAGCAAGATGATGGCGGCGCCCGCGAGCTGGTTGGCCCGGCCTACGGTGATGCCCAGCTGCCGCGCCAAGCCCAGGTGCAGCACGTCCCAGGGGCCTACGCCCCAAGGCGTCTGGATGGTCATCAGCAGGCCGTATCCCATGACGGGCGCGGTCACCATGATGGCGATGATTCCGTGCCAGACTTTGGGAGGAAAAAATGCGCGCCAGAGCTGCTGCCACGTACCGTTTGATGTGCGCAAAGTTCATCATCCTGTTCGTGCCGGGTGATTCCACGGCGAAGGGCGCGGTTCCTTCCCGGCGGGCCCGGCGCGGCCCGGGCGCCGCCCGGCACCGTCGAGGGAGGTATCCGCCCGCCGCCCACGGAATTGATCGGCGGAAAATGCCCGGCAGGCGGCGCGGGGCGGCCCGCTGGCCCGCCGGCCCGCCGGCCAGTGTGCGGTGCGAACGGAGGATGGCATGTTCCATGGCGGGAGACGAGCAGAACGCGAGGGTGTACCGCGCCACGCGGGGGCTGGTCACGGGCGGGGCGGGGGTCCTACGG
>QGSR01000432.1 GCA_003387805.1 Bacillota bacterium
GCTGGGCGTCGAGGTGGCGGTGAAGGTGCTGGCGGGCGAGGCCGTGGAGGAATTTATCCCGGTGCCGCTGGCGCTGGTGACGGCGGACTGACGCCGGCACGCGGCGGACAGACGCGAAGGCGCGGCGGGCCGGCTCCCGGGGCCGGGGGCCGGCCCGTGCCGCCTGCGGACGCCGCCGGCCTTTTGTTTACAGCTCCCCGTCGGCGCGGGGCCCGTCGCGCCGGCGGCCGGGAAGGTGACATCCATGACGAAAGTTCTTCTCGCGGGCGAAAGCTGGATCGTCCATTCCATCCACATGAAAGGCTTCGATGAGTTTACGACCACCGAATACGGCGAAGGCGGCCGCTGGCTCATCGACGGCCTGCGGAAAAACGGCGTCGAGGTGGACTTTTTGCCGAACCATCTGGCGCCGGCCCAGTTTCCGATGACGCTGGAGGAGCTCTCCCGCTATGACGCGGTCCTTCTGAGCGACATCGGTTCCAACTCGCTCTATTTGCATCCCGATACGTTTTCCCGCTCCATCGCCACGCCGGACCGCCTGAGCCTGCTCAAGCGCTGGGTCGAGGACGGCGGCGGCCTGGCCATGATCGGCGGCTACATGTCCTTCTCGGGCATCAACGGCACGGCCCGGTATCAGCGCACGCCGCTGGCCGACGTGCTGCCGGTGGTCATGGTGGACGGCGACGACCGGGTCGAGGCGCCCGACGGCGTCAGCATCGAAATCACCGCGCCGGACCACCCGGCGGTGAAAGGCATCCCCGAGCCGTGGCCGCGGTTTTTGGGCTACAACCAGCTGAAGCCCCGGGAGGGCGCGACGGTGATCGCTCGCCGCGGCGACGACGTGTTCATCGCGGCCGGCCAGTACGGCCGGGGCCGCAGCCTGGCTTTCGCGTCGGACTGCGGACCGCACTGGGGCCCGCCCGAGTTCGTGGAATGGGAGCACTACGCCCGGTTCTGGACCCAGGCCGTGCGCTGGCTGGCCGGACAAGACGGATGACCCCGGGCTCATCGACGGAATAACGACGGCGCAGGAGGGAATCGCGTCATGAAAAAGATCGGCATACTTCACGCGCAACTGTCCCGCATCATCGCGTCCATGGGACACGAAGACCTGTTGGTCATCGGCGATGCCGGGCTGCCGGTGCCGCCGGGCGTGGAAACGGTGGACCTGGCGCTGAAGGAAGGCGTGCCGGGCTTCCTGGAAACCGTGGAGGCGGTTCTGCAGGAGCTGAAAGTGCAGGAAGCCGTCATCGACGTGGAGCAGGAGCAGGTGTCGCCGCAGATGTACGAGCGGTTCACCGCCATGTGGCCCAAGGACATTCCCGTGCGGGCCGTGCCCCACCAAGAGCTGCAGGAGATGGCCAAGCGGGCCAAAGCCGTGGTCCGCACCGGCGAGTTCACGCCCTACAGCAACATCATTCTCTTGGCCGGCGTGCTGTTCTGAGCCGGCCGGGCGGAGAAGGGGACGGGGCCCGGCCCCGTGGCCAACGCCGGGCGGCCTCGGCGGCCCGAGGCGCCACCGTCCCATCTCAGCCTTTGATGCCCGTAAATGAAATGCCCTCCACGAAATAGCGCTGGAACACCAAGAACACGATGATCACGGGAACGGCCGATATGAAGGCGCCGGCCAGCAGCGGGCCCCAGTCCAGCGCTACCGCGCCGTACGCCTGCCGCAGGTTGAGCAGCCCCACCGTCAGGGTGAACTTGTCCTGCGGCGTGGTCAGCACGATGAGGGGCCAGAA
>QGSR01000130.1 GCA_003387805.1 Bacillota bacterium
CCCCTGCGTCATCCCTTCACGGACGCCGCTTCCGACGCCCTTCGACCGGAGTACGTTCCGTTCCTTGGCACGGCTCGCGCCGGCCCGCCGGCCGCCGCCCCAGCGCTCCGGCCTTCCCCCCTGCGGTGCCCGTTCAGCACGGAATCACCAATTCCTCCAGCGACCGCGGGTAGGTGGTGATGAACCGGACGCCGTCATGGGTGACGACGACGGTGTCCGAGTGGCGGAAGCCGCCCAGCCCGGGCACGTAGATGCCCGGTTCCACGGACACGACCATGCCGGGCTCCAGCACTCGCCGGTCGCCCACGTCCAAGTACGGGGGCTCGTGCAGCAGGCGCCCCAGGCCGTGGCCGGTATGATGCCGCCAGAACGCCATGAGCCCGTGGGCCCGGAAAAAGTCCCGCACCGCCGCGTCCACCGCCGAGCAGGCCACGCCGGGGCGCATCACCTCCAGCGCCGCCGCCCGCGCCTCCAGCATCAGCTCGAAGAAGCGCCGCTGCTCGGGCGACGGTTCGCCCATAAACATCGTCCGCTCCAGCTCGCTGCCGTAGCCGGCCACGGTGGCGGTGGCGATGGTGACCAGCACGTCGCCGGGCTGCAGACGGGCATTGGAGGTCAAAACGTGCGGCAGCGCCGACTGCTCGCCCACCTGGCCGTGGAATCCGGCCTGCGCGCCGGCCTTCTCCCAGCTCTGCGGCACGTAGCCCGGGCCCAGCGCGTCCAGCATCTCCACGGTGGCGTCGAAGGACGCCCGCATGGACAGCTCCACTTCGCCCACGCCCGGCTCCGCGTACTGCTGCAGCAGCTCATGGGCCCGATGTCCCCACCGGGCGCTGAGCTCGATGAGCTCCAGCTCCTCCGCGGACTTGATCATCTGCAGCGCCTCGATGTCGTCCAGGACGTGGACGAGGCGCGCATCCGGCAGCAGATCCGCCAAGCCCGGGCCCCTGTACCCGAACACCTGCGGCGCTCCCGGCGCGTCGCAGCCGATGACGGCCCGGGCCAGCCCGCGGCCGAGCAGCACGTCCCGCAGGAAGTCCATGGGGTGCCGCATGTCGGGGTACTCGGGGTAATCCACCACGTCGTCCGCCAACGCCAGCGCCTCGGCATGCTCCTTCTCCAGGCGCGGAACCACCAAGACGGCGTCGGACGGCGTCAGCAGCAGCGCGACGGGACGCTCCGTCACCATGAAGCCGAACCGGGCGAAGTACGACACGTTGTGGGGCAAAAACAAAACGACCGCGTCGACGCCGCCCGCGGTCCCCGTCTGCAGCCGCTCGAACAGTTTCCGCCGCCTCCGAGCGAACTCCTCGCCGGACAGGCTCAAGCGAACTTCACGCGCCAAGTCTCATTACCTGCCTCTCAGACGCGGGTCCAGCGCGTCCCGCAGACCGTCGCCCACCAGGTTGAATCCCATGACCACCAGCATGATGGCCAGCCCGGGAAACGTCGTCAAATGCGAAGCGCTGAACACGTATTGCCGGCCTTTGGCCAGCATGGTGCCCCACTCCGGTACGTCCGCCGGCGCGCCCAGACCCAGGAAGCCCAGCCCGGCCGCGGACAAGATGGCCGCGGCAATTTGCAGCGACGACTGCACGAGAATGGGGCTGATGCACTGCGGAAGCACGTGCACCCACATGATGCGGGCGTCGGAAGCGCCGGCGGCCCTGGCCGCGGCCACGAACTCCAGCTCCTTCACCCCCAGCACGCTGGCCCGCACCTGGCGAATGTAGACGGGAATGGCCACCACACCCACGGCGATGATGGCGTTCTCCAGGCCCGGCCCGAGGATGGCCACCAAGCCGATGGCCAGCAAGATGCTGGGGAACGACAGCATGATATCCACCAGGCGCATGACGATGTTGTCCACCGCGCCGCCGTAGTAGCCCGCGACAACCCCCAGCGGCACCCCGACGCCCACGCCGATGCCCACCGCGATGAGCCCGATGCGCAGCGAAATTCTCGCGCCGTAAAGCAGCCTCGAAAACACGTCCCGGCCCAGCTCGTCGGTGCCCAGCCAGTGGTCCCGGGACGGCCCCTGACGGGCGCGGAAAAAGTCGGCCTCGTCCGGGTCGTACGGTGCGATGTACGGCGCGCCGACGGCGACGATGAGAAACACAAGAATGATGGCCAGCCCGAACAAGGCCGCCGGGCGGCGGGCGAAGCGCCGCCAGACGAGGCGGGCGGTCCCGCGGCCGGCGGGCGCCGCCGGCGTTTGACCGATGAAAGACCGTGTCTGCTCAGCCATAGCGAATCCTCGGGTCCACCAGCCCGTACACCAAGTCGACGACTAGGTTGATAATGATAAACCCCACGGCGATAACCAGGATTGCCGCCTGCACCACCGGGTAGTCCCGAAGAAAAATCGCGTCCACCAAGTAGCGCCCCAAGCCCGGCCACGCGAACACCGACTCGGTCAGCACCGCCCCGCCCAACAGCGTGCCGAACTGCAGTCCCTGCACGGTGATGACCGGCACCAGCGCGTTGCGCAGCGCGTGGCGGTACGTCACAACCCGTTCCGACAGCCCCTTGGCCCGGGCCGTGCGGATGTAGTCGTGGCCGATGACGTCCAGCATGGACGACCGGGTCATGCGGGCGATGATGCCGGTGGAGTAGGCCCCCAGCGTCACCGCGGGCATGACCAGGTGCTTCCAGGTGCCCGAGCCGGTGGGCGGAAGGATCGGGCCGCTCAGCTGCAGCATCTTGGGCAGCTCGACCGAAAACACGAGCATTAACATAAGTCCGAGCAAAAACACCGGCGTGGAAACGCCCAGAAGCGCCAAGACCATCCCGGCGTTGTCAAAGATGGAATACGGGCGCGTCGCGGACACGATGCCCAAAAACATGCCCACCACCGACGCCAGCAGCAGACTGGCCGCGGCCAGCAGCAGCGTCTGCCCCAGCCGCCGCCACACCTCCGGCGCGACGGGCAGCCGCGTGCGCAGCGACGTCCCCAAATCGCCCTGCACCAGCCCGAGCAGGAACCGGCCGTACTGGGTCAGCAGCGGCTGATCCAGGCCCAGTTCCAGCCGCACCTGCTCGATGAGTTCGGGCGTCGCCCGCTCGCCGGCGATGGCCACGGCCGGGTCACCCGGAATGAGCCGGACCGAGACGAAGACGAGAAACGTCACGCCCAGCAGCGTCGGTATCGCATACAGCAGCCTTCGCGCAATGTAAGGCAGCACGCGGCCAACCTCCGCAAAGACAAGCGGGGGCGGGCAAAACGGCCGGCCCGCCCCCCGCCCGTTCGTTCAGTGTCGCTCCGTCGTCAGTGCTTCTCCGCCTGATGCGCCAAGTACCGCTCGGTCGGGTGCACGACGAACCCTTCGATATTGGCCCGCAGGCCCGTCAGCTGCAGTTCGCTGTGGAGGAAGATCCACGGCGCGTCCTCCCAGATGAGCCGCTGCGCCTCGGCGTAGGCAGCCAGACGGGCTTCCGGATCCGCATTGAAGCGGCCCTCGTCCAGCGCGGCGTCCACGGCCGGGTTGTGGTAGAAGCCCAGGTTGAAGCCGGCCGGCGGCCACTGCCGCGAGTGGAACATCTCGACCAGGGCGTAGTCCGCGTCCATGGTCGCCACGCCCCAGCCCAGCAGCGCGATCTCGACCTCGTTGTCCTCCACCGGGCGGCGGACGAAATCAAGGTACGTGGTCCACTCCATGGTGACCAGCTCGGTCTGCACGCCGATGGCCCGCAGGTTCTGCTGCACGGCTTGGGCGATGAGCGCGTCCTGGTTGTAGCGGCCCGTCGGGTGGTGGATGGTATACGTCCGGCTGAAGTCAAAGCCGGCCTCCTCCAGCATCTGGCGGGCCCGCTGCGGATTGTACGTGTACGGCGTCTGGGGCGAGTAGCCGAACACCGCCGGCGCCATGGGCGCGTCGGACGGCCGCCCCGCGCCGGCCAGCAGCGCCGTGACGATGGCGTCGTTGTTCACGGCGTAGTTGAAGGCCTGGCGCACCCGCGCGTCGTCAAAGGGCGGCTTCGTCACGTTGAAGTACAGGTAGATGGTCCGCAGACCCGTGGTGCGGTCCACCTTCATGTTGGGATTGGCGTCGATGCGCTGCCACTCGGTGGGCGGAATGCGGATGGCCACGTCCGCGGTGCCCGCCTCCAGCTCCAGCAGCCGCGCGCCGTCGTCGACGATGGTGCGGAACACGATGCCGTCCAGCTTGGCGGGCTCGCCCCAGTAGTCCGCCCGCTTGCGCAGGACGACCTGCTCGCCCTGGCGCCACTCCACCAGCTCAAAGGGCCCGGTGCCCACCGGGTTGGCGGCCACGTAGTCGTTGCCCCGGGCCAGGACCGCGGGGCTGATCATGCCCATCCCGGAGTGAGCCAGGTGGACCTGAATCGGGCCGAAAGGCTCGTCGCTGCGAAGCTCGACGGTGTAATCGTCGATCACGTTGATTTCCGTGATGGGGCTGATGAGGTTGGCGTAAGCCGCCCGCGTCTCAGGATCCAGAATACGCTCCAGGTTGGCCTTCACGGCCTCCGCGTTGAAGGGCGTGCCGTCGGCGAAGGTGACGCCTTCGCGGAGCGTGATGATATACGTCCGTCCGTCGGGTCCGACTTCGAAGCCCGTGGCCAGGCGGTAGATGATGTCGCCTTCAGGGCTCAGCTCGAACAGCGTCTCAAAGATGTGATCCAAGACTGCGTACGAAGGAGACGACGTGACGACGTGCACGTCCAGGCTCTCGATGTCGGTCCCCTGCACGATGGTCAGCGTCTGGGCGTACACGCCGTGAAACGGCGCCGCGCCCAGCAGCATCGCGCCGAGGACGAAAGCCAGCACGAGTATCCGTCCCTTTCCGACCATGGGCACAACACCCCTTTTTCGCATTGATTAAGAACGGTTATTCCATAACCAATAGACTTTTCCTGCCAAGCGGACGCGTTTCGTCTGAACTCGCGGCGAGTGTGCAGTCAATTCGATACTTCGTCGATATCTGTAGCAACAAGGCGGCCGAGTCCGAGCCTTCCCCGGCGCCGGGCGCCCGCCGCCAAGCGTCAGTCTTTGAGACGGGGATCCAGGGCGTCGCGCAGGCCGTCGCCCAGCAGGTTGAAGCCCAGCACCACCAGCATGATGGCCAGGCCCGTGAACGTAGTAATGTGCGGCGCCACCATAATGTACTGCCGGCCGCGGCTCAGGATGGTACCCCATTCGGGCTCCGGCGGCTGCGCGCCGAGGCCGAGAAAGCCGAGCCCCGCCGCCCACAAAATGGCCGAACCCACCTGCAGCGACGACTGCACGATGATGGGCGCCATGCAGTTGGGCAAAATGTGCTTGACGATGATGGCCGCGTCCCGCGCCCCCGCCGCCCGGGCCGCCTGCACGAATTCCGCTTCTTTCAGCGCCAGCACCGATCCGCGCACGATCCTCGCGTACGTCGGAATGGAGACGATGCCGACCGCCAGCATGACGTTCTCCAGGCCCACGCCCAGGGCGCTGACCAGCACGATGGCCAGCAAAATGCCCGGGAAGGCCAGCATCACGTCGATCAGCCGCTGCACGATCATGTCCACCCAGCGCCCGTAGTAGCCCGACACCAGTCCCAGCGGCACGCCGAAAGCGATGCCGATGCCGATGGAGATGACGCCGATGCGCAGCGAAATGCGGGCGCCCCACACCAGGCGGCTGAAAAGGTCCCGCCCCAGCTCGTCGTTGCCGAGCCAGTGCTCGCTGGACGGCGGCGCGAGCCGGTGCCGCAGGCTGGACTGGGTCGGGTCGTGGGTGGCCACCCACGGGGCGAAAACGGCCATCAGCACGAAAGCCGTGATGATGACCAGCCCCAGCATGGCCAGCCGGCTGCGGCGCAGCCGCCGCCACACCGACCGGACACCCGTCCCCTCCCGGGCCGCCCCCGCCGCCCCCGGCACCCCCTCGG
>QGSR01000131.1 GCA_003387805.1 Bacillota bacterium
GCCCTTCGGTGTAGAGCTCCTGCCACGTGGGGGCCATGGTGAACATGGTCAGAAACAGCGCGAGCCCGATGAGCACCTGGTTGGGCGGCATCTGCTGCAGCGCCAGCGCGCTGCGCACGAACGACAGCACCACGATAATGCGGGTAAACGACGTCAGCATGACGACGATGGCGGGCGCCAGCGTCAACACCGTCAGCAGCGCGACGATCTGCAGCGTCAGGGCTACGTCGCCCGGCCCGTCCGCGGTGGTGATGCCGAATTCCAGCGCCGGCAGCGGCACATCCACTTGCTGCGCCTGTACGCTGACGGCCGCCATCAGCAAGAACAGCGCCGCGCCGACGCCCGCCGCCCAGCGTCTCAATGAGTTTGGTCCTCCTTCGGCGCGCGTTGAGGATGCGCTTCCAGTTCGGTCAAAAACGTGAACGAATGCGGCGTGGCGCCGATCAAAAAACGGCGCCCGTCCACTTCCACGATGAACAAAGAGCGCTGCGGGGCCAGGGGCAGTGTCTCCACGACGCGCATGTCCCCTCGCGGCGTTTTGATGCCCGTCATCGTGCCGCCCCACCGCCTCAGCGCGTACATCGCGCCCAGCAAAATCGCGAAGACGAGGGCCACTCGCCACGAATAGGCGATGATTCCCAAACCCGCTCCGTCCACGCGCCAAGCCCCTACTGAAGATTTCGCATGCGCTCAGCCGGCGTCACGATGGTGGTCACCTTGACCCCGAAGTTTTCGTCGATGACCACGACTTCTCCTTTTGCAATGAGCTTTCCGTTCACCAGCACGTCCACCGGCTCGCCGGCCAGCTTGTCCAGCTCGATGAGCGAGCCTTTGCCCAGCTCAAGTACCTCGCGCACCAGCATGCGCCGCCGGCCCAGCTCCACCGTGACGTGCAGCGGCACGTCCATGATGAGGCCGATGTTGGCCGGTTCCGGATCCGCGGGCATGGGCGCCAGCTGCTCGAAGGTGGCCGGCGCCACGCTGACGCCCTGGGCCGACGCGGCCTGAGGCGGCGCGGCCGGCCCCGGCGCGGCGGGGGCCTCGGCGGCCGGGACCTCCGCGGCCGGCGCAGCGCGCTCGGCCAGGGCCAGCATGTCCCGGGCCAGCTGGGCCGGCACCACTTCCAGCCACGACACGTCGCCTTTGTCGCCCCGCAGGCTCAGCTGCAGCACCACGCACGTGTCCTTGTCGCGCAGCGGCGCCGGGTCGAACTGTTCCGGGTCCACTTCCTGGTACGAGGAAATGTCGGGCTTGGTCTTGGCGCCCAGCGTCTGGACGAGGGTTTCGGACAGCGCCAGCGCCAGCTTGTTCAGCACCGTGACCGGGTCTTCCTCGTCCAGGTACGCCTTCAGCTGCTGGCGCGACGACGCGTCGGCCACGCTCAGCTGCACGCCCTGCAGCGCGCCCTCGTAGCGCCAGACCGCGACCAGCGGCGACATGAGCTGGGCCCGCAGCTCCCCCCACGGCAGCAGCTCCGCGGTGATTTGGCCCGTCTCCAGCCGCTGCCCGGCGATGGGCGGCGCCAGCGGCGCGACTTGGTCAAAAGCGCGCTGAAACAGCCGGGTGACGGCGTCCAGATCGGGCAGCTCCTCCGCGGCCCCGCCCGCCTCCCCGCGCAGCAACGCGTCGACTTCTTCCTGGGAGAGCATGTGATCACTCATCGGCTTCCTCCCCTTTCTCGGCCAGCACCTCGGTGATCTCCACCGCCAGGCGGCTGCCCAGCCGTCCCGGTTTGGCGAGAAACTTGGTCTTGTCGCCCACCCGCACGGACAGCGGCTCGCTCACCCGGGTGTCCAGGCGGATGACGTCGCCCTCGGCCAAATCCAGCAGCTCGGCCACGGTGACGACGGCTTCGCCCAAAGACACCACCAGGGGCACCGCCATGGTCTCCACCTGCTTGCGGATGTCCTCGACGTACTGGCCCGTCTCCACCTTCTCGCCGCCGCCGAACAGGTAGTGCGCGCTCAGTTTGGAGGCGATGGGCTCCAGGGCGATGTAAGGAATGCAAATGTTGACCCGCCCCTCGACGCCGCGAATGCGGACCCGCAGGGCGATGACGACCACCATGTCGTGGGGCGGCAGCAGCTGGACGAACTGGGGATTGACCTCCAGACGCTCCAGGCGCGGCTCCAGCTGCACCAGGTTGGACCACGCGTCGCTGAGGGCCGTCAGCGACCGCTCCAACACCCGCCGCATGACCGTCTGCTCAATCTCCGTCAGCTCCCGGATGCGGGCGGGCACCGTGCCCGGCCCGCCCAGCAAACGGTCGATGATGACGAAGGTGAGATCCGGCGGAATCTCGATAATCGCGCTGCCTTCCAGCGGCGCCATGCTGAAGACGCCGATCAGGGTCGGGTTCGTCAGCGACCGGACGAACTCGTCGTACGTCGACTGGGTGACCAGCACCACTTCGCCTTCCACGATGGTGCGCACGTATCCCGACAAATACGTGGCGAAGCCGCGCGAAAACCCTTCGTGGATAATCTGCAGCGTGCGCAGCTGGTCTTTGGAAAACTTGTCCGGCCGGCGGAAATCGTACCGCTTGACGGTCTGCGTGCGATACGGCCCCGGCAGCAGTTCCGCCATGGTCATTGCACCACCAGGTCGGTAAACCAGACTTGGACGACTTGGCCTTCGGTCAGCAGCTCATTGACGGAGCCTAGAAGCTCCCGCCGCAGCTGTTCCTGGCCGTCGGCGCCCGCGATGGACGCGGCCGTCTTCTCCCGCACCACCGCGATGACGCGGTCTTTCACCTGCGGCTCCCGGCGCGCCAGCTCCCGGAGCGTCTTGTCCGAATCCGCCTCCAGGACGATGTTCGCCCGGACGAAGCGCCCGCCCGGCGTGCCGTTGGGCGCCAGGTTGACGATGAGCGTGCCGATTTCGAACATCGGGCCCGGGCCGTCCTTCTCCTTCGAACCGCCGCCCGCCGCGCCCAGAGGGCCGCCCATGATGGTGAAGACGCCGTAGGCCGCGCCCGACGCGAGCAGGATGATGAGGGAAATGATCAACAGCAGCGTGCGAACGTTCATTTCAATCCGTGCCAGCTTCACTCACCCCATCCATGGGTTCCAGGGGCTCGTCGGACTCCTCCAGATCGAGCCGCAGCAGCACGATGTCCACCCGCCGGTTGAGGGCCCGGTTTTCCATGGAATCGTTGGGCACCAGCGGCCGGTACTCCCCGTACCCCGCGGCCGACAGCCGCCGGGGGTCGAAGCCGTGCTCCTCGATCAAGTGCCGGATGACGTTGGTGGCCCGCGCGGTGCTCAGCTCCCAGTTGGACGGGAAGCGCTCGGTCCGGATGGGAAGATCGTCGGTGTGGCCTTCCACCCGCACCGGATTGGGAACGTCTTTGAGCACTTCCGCGACCTGCGCCAAAATCTCCAGCGCCTCGGGTTTCAGCTCGGCCCGGCCCAAATCGAACAGGACGCGGTCGGCAAAGCGGACGACGACGCCCCGCTCGGTCAGCTCCAGCTGCACCGCGCCCTCCAGGCCCCGGCCGGCCACGAAGGCCTGCAGGCCGAAGTACACGTCCCGCAGCTGCGCGGCCAGCTCGGGCCGCACCAGGTCCAGATCTTCCAAGTCAAACTCGCTGGTGCCCTGGACGGCGGTATCGTCCCACATGACCTGCACGCCGCCCTGCAGTACGCCCAGCGACGCCTGAAACGCCGACAAAATGGTGCGAAACCGCTGCACGTCGATTTCCGAGAACGAAAACAGGAGGACGAAGAAGACCAGCAGCAGCGTCACCATGTCCGCGTACGTGATGAGCCACGGCGACTGCGGCTCCTCTTGGCCGGAGCGGCGCCTTCTGGTGAACCGGCTCCCGTCAGCGGACATCGGCGACCGCGCCCTCCCCGACTTCCGCCGCGGCCTCCCGGCGGCGGCCAGCCGCCAGCTCCGTCTTGGACAGGAACGCCTGCAGCTTTTCTTCGACTATGCGCGGGTTTTCCCCTGCCTGAATGGAGAGGACGCCCTGCACCATAACCTCCATGATCAGCACTTCCTGCTCGCTGCGCACCCGGAGCTTGTTGGCGATGGGCAGGAACACCAGGTTGGCCATCATCGCGCCGTACAGCGTCGTAATGAGCGCCAGCGCCATGCCCGAGCCGATGGCGTCCGCGTCGGTCAGGTCGGCCAGCATGTGGATGAGGCCGATGACGGTGCCCAGCATGCCGAAGGCCGGGGCGAAGGTGCCCGCGGTCTGGAAAATGCGCCGCCCGGCCGCGTGGCGTTCCTCCAGGAAGTTGATCTCGATCTGCAGGACTTCGCGGACCAGCTCGGGGTCGACGCCGTCCACCACCAGCTGAATCCCTTTGCGCAAAAACGGATCGCCCAGCTGGCCGGCCTCTTCCTCCATGGCCAGGAGGCCTTCCCGCCGGGCTTTCTCCGCGAAGTAGACCAGCAGCGGGATCACTTCTTCCGGCGAGCGCGGACGGCCCCCGAAGGCAACGCGCAAGAGCCCGCCGATCTGGCGCAGCTGCTCCATCGGATGGCTGATCATGGTAGCGGCGATGGTGCCGCCCAGGACGATGGCCAACGACGACACGTCCCAGAACAGCGTCAGGCTGCCGCCCCGCATCATCCCGAAGACGAGCAGCGTCGCCCCGATGAACAAGCCGAGAATCGTCGACAGGTCCACGACATCACCTCAGTCTTCGACGCCGCCGCCCGGCAGCGCCGCGCCGTACACCGACCGGCGGTACTCCTTGATGCGCCGCACCACTTCGGCGACGTCCTCCCGCACCACCAGCTTGCGGCCGGTGGTCAAGGTGATGACCGTGTCGGGCACCGCCTCCAGAAGCTCCACCAGCTCCGCGCTGATTACCAGCTCGCTGCCGTCCAGACGGGTCACCTGAATCACGGTCATCACCTTCCTTCCTCGTCTCATCCCCGGAAACGCCGGGAGCTCAGGCGGCGCGTCCCCGGCCCGTCACCGGGGACGCCGGCCTAACCCCGTCAGCGCTTCATGTTCACCAGTTCCTGAAGCATCTCGTCGGAGGTGGTGATGATGCGGGAATTGGCCTGGAATCCCCGCTGGGTGATAATCATCGACGTGAACTCCTCGGAGAGATCCACGTTGGACATCTCCAGCGCGCCCGGCGTCACCGTGCCCCGGTCGCCCGTGCCCGCCGCGCCGATCTGCGGCAAGCCCGAGTTGCGGGACGCCTCAAAGGCCGTGTCGCCCGCACGGACCAAGCCGCCGTTGTTGGAGAACGTGGCCACGGCCAGCTGGGCCAGGGCCCGCGTGAGGCCGTTGGAGAACACGCCCGTGATGACGCCCGCGCTGTCGAAGCGGATTTCCTCCAGCGTGCCGGCCGCGTAGCCGTTCTGCGAGCGGTTGCCCACCTGCGACGGCTGGCCGTACTGGCTGACGCCGGCGAAGTCCGGCGTGAAGACCACTGGCTCCGCGCCCGTGCCCGGGTTCAGCGTAATCGCGGCGATTTCGCTGCCGGGCGCGAGCCGCCCGTCGCTGGTGAAGCGCAGCACCGGACGGCTGCTGTCCGGGTCGGCCGGGTCGTACGCGCCGAACCCGTCGATGTCCAGGTAGTTGCCGTTTTCGTCCACGGCCGACCAGGCCCAGGTGTTTTCGGCCGTCTTTTCGAACTCGATGATGACCCGGTGCCGGACGCCCAACGAGTCCACCACGTCGACGGTCGTTAGCACCCTCGGATTCTCCGGAAGGACGGCCGCGACCTCGTCGGCCAGGTCGTCCGCGTCGATGACCGGGACGATGGAACCGTCCATCCTCACTTGCAGAGCACCGCTGGTCGTCAGCCGGCCCCGCTCGTCAAAGACCAGCACGTCCGTCGACGCGTCGCCTACGTAAACGCCAAGCGAGTCGCCGTTCTCGTCGACGGCCGTGAC
>QGSR01000433.1 GCA_003387805.1 Bacillota bacterium
GAGGCGGACGGGGCCCGATGACGCGACGCGGCAGCGAGACCCGGATGGTGGCGGGCGTGGACGAGGCCGGCCGCGGGCCGTGGGCGGGGCCGGTGGTCGCGGCGGCGGTGGTGCTGGGCGCCTTCGTTCCCGACGGGCTGGCCGATTCGAAGCGGCTGTCCCCCAAGGCGCGGGAGCGCCTGTTTTCCGAAATCATGACCGGCGCGGAGGCCGTGGCCTTTCGCATCGCCTCGGCCCGCCGCATCGATCGCGCCGACATCTTGCGGGCCACGCTGCAGGCCATGCGGCAGTGCGTGCTGGCGCTGCCGGTGAAGCCCCACCAGGTGTACGTGGACGGCACCCACATCATCCCGGGCGTGGACGTGCCGCAGCGGGCCGTGGTGCGGGGCGACGCGCTGGTGCCCGAAGTGTCCGCGGCCGGCATCGTGGCCAAGGTCATCCGGGACCGCATCATGCGGACGTGGGACCGGGCGTGGCCCGCGTACGGCTTTGCCGCGCACAAAGGCTACGGCACCCGGGAGCACCTGCGGGCCCTGCTGGAGCACGGGCCGTGCCCGCTCCACCGCTTCAGCTTCGCGCCCGTGCGCCGGGCGACCGAACGGTCGGGCGGCCCGGGGCAGGAAACGAACGTCCGCGTGTCCAAATAATGTCACCATGATCCGTTTTGTTCCGACAAACCGCCTGGAGCCCGGTGACATCGTGGCTCGACCGATTTTTGGAGCGAACGGCGCGGTGCTGCTGCGGCCGGGTGCGGTGCTTTCGGCCTTTGAAATCCGCCGCCTGGCCGCCCTGGGCTTTCCGGGCGTGTACGTCCGCGACCCGGACAGCCCGGTGACGGACGTTCCCGACGTGATCTCCGACGCGACGCGGGCCGCGGCCATCAACCGGCTGTGGCACACGTTCCGCGATCTGGAGCAGGGCAACCGCATCCACTGCGCACCGCTGTTCGACAGCATCGACGAGATGCTGTCGGACATTTTGTCGGAGCCGGACGTGGTGGTCAACCTGGGCGACCTCCGCACCCACGACGGCTACACGTTCGGCCACTCGGTCAACGTGGCCGCGATGTCGCTGCTCATCGGCCACGATTTGGGCCTGAGCATCAAAGAGCTGCGGACGCTGGGCGTGGGCGCGCTGCTGCACGACATCGGCAAAATCGCCATCCCGCCGGAGACGCTGCGGCAGCGGGGGCCGCTGACGTCCGAACAGTGGCAGATGATCCGCCAGCACCCCCGCATGGGTTTTGACATTTTGCGGCGCTACTACGAGTTCAGCCTGGCCATCGCCCACATCGCCTACCAGCACCACGAGCGGCTGGACGGCAGCGGGTATCCGCGGGGTCTGACGGGCGACTCCATCCACCGCTACGCCCGCATCGTCGCGGTGGTGGACATTTACGACGCGATGCGTTCGGAGCGGGTGTACCGGCCGGCCGTGCCCGTGCACGAAGTGCTGGAGGAGATTCGCAAAGGCGCGGGCGAGAAGTTCGCTCCCGAGGTGGTCAACAGGCTGCTGCGGCGGGTGGCGCCGTATCCCGTGGGCACCACGGTGCTGCTGACGACGGGCGAGGTGGGCGTCGTCATCGAGGTGCCGGCGGAACAGCGGGACCGCCCCGTGGTGCGGGTGCTGTTGAACCCTTCGGGCCGGCCCGTCAAAGGCCAGCTCCTGCGCCAGCTGGCCAAGGAGGAAGACGTGGGCATCGAGCGCGTCGGG
>QGSR01000132.1 GCA_003387805.1 Bacillota bacterium
TGGCGGGGCAGCGGCACCGTAAACAAGATGGCCACCAAAAGGCCCACCAGCAGGCCTGCGGCCCCGGCCAGGATGTCAAGCACCGACGCGCGTTGAAGCTCTCCCGAGAGGCGCTGGCCCACACGCACCGCCCACCAGCCCAGCAGCAAACCGGCCAGGCCGCCGGCCGCGGCGCCGAGCCAGGGAGCCGCCGCCGTCCCGGGCACCAGCCCGGAGAGAAGTCCCCGCCCGGCGTCCGATGATGCCAGCCAGTAGCCGAGGACCACGCCCAGTACCAACAATGAAAGCCGAACCGTCCGAACGAGCAAGTTGGGGGCCTCCTTTCCCAATGACGCAGTCTTGCAATTCATGCCTCTACTGCTAGTATTGTCGCGAATCGAGCGAGCTTATCCAGAGGGGAATCGGCGGCGACTATAATGAATAAAAAATGACAAGTCAGACAACCAAAGACAGCCGATCCCCAAATATAACGGCGGAGACGACGGGCGGGCGCGCGGGCGGTGCGGAACAACAGAAAGGGCGACGTCCGGTCGCGTCGCCGTTTCTTCCCCGCCTCGCCCCGCGGCGTCACGTTTCGCTGTCGTTTTCGCCCAGCAGTTCCCGGAGCTGCTGCTCCACGTGCTCTTCCGTCGTGTCTTGCGCCAGCACCAGCTCGCTGATGAGAATTTGCCGGGCGTTTTCCAGCATCTTCCGCTCACCGGTGGACAAGCCTTTTTCGCGATCCCGGGCCGACAAGTTGCGCACCACCTCGGCCACTTCGAAAATGTCGCCGGTCTTGATTTTCTCCATGTTGGCGCGGTAGCGGCGGTTCCAGTTCTGCGACATGCTGGTCGTTTCCGCCTTGAGCACTTCGAACACTTGCCGGACGCCTTCTTCGTCGATGACCTCCCGCAGGCCCAGCTCATCGCAGCTGCTCATGGGGATCATGACCCGCAGATCGCCGATGGGCATGCGCATGATGTAGTACTTCTCGACCCGGTCCAGCACTTCTTTCTGCTCGATGGCTTCTATGATGCCGGCCCCGTGCATGGGGTACACGACTTTGTCGCCAACCGAAAACACTTTTTGTGAACTCAAAGTTAATCATCCCTAAGGTTAAGGTTGGTCGTACTAATTATACCACTCGTAACCACGAATGTCAATGTCGCGGCCTTGACGACGCCCCCTGCTCGCCTTGACAGGCCGCGCGCGGCGTCCTTATAATAATGGTACTGCCGAGCCGTTTTGGGCCTTGACCGGCCTCATCCCGTGCCAAGGAGCGTGTCCGGCTATGAGCGCAGACGCCCGCCCCATCCACGGCCCCGAGCAGTCGTCGCCGCCGGGGGCCCCAGTACCGACCCACGATTCCGCCGCCAAACTGGCCGACGACTTCCAGCAAGCCGTCGGCGAATATTTGATCAGGCACCGCAGCGTGCTGGACGTCCTCTCGAAAATGCAGGAGGCGTCGGCCCGGGTCCAGCGGGCGGTGGCCAAAGCCGTCACGGTGTGTGGCTGCATCCGCATTGAGGCGTCGCGCCAGGCGCTTTCCGACGTGACCTCCGAAGACGTATCGTATGCGGACCTGAAGCAGTTCGTGCAGTCGCACGTCGCGGGCCAGCTCTGCCACAACTGCCGCGACGTCATCGAAGTCGAGCTGGGCCAGGCCTACTTCTACACCACCGCGCTGGCGGAAACGTTCAACATGCGCGCGGCCGACGTTTTGGCCAAGGAAAAGCAGCGCCTCGAGACGCTGGGCGTGTTCAACCTCACCTGACCGTCGTCCGCCGGCGCCGCCGGAAGCGGCGTCAGCTTCCAACCACCCGGTTGCGCAGCACGCCGATGCCTTCGATCTCTATCTCCACCACGTCGCCGGGCTCGAGGAACACCTGCGGGTCCCGGGCCACGCCCACGCCCGCCGGCGTGCCCGTCATAATCACGTCGCCCGGCAGCAGCGTCATCAGGCGGGACAAGTACGCAATCAGCTCCGCGACGGAGAAAATCATCTGCCCCGTGTGCCCGTTCTGCATCACTTGGCCGTCCAGCCGCAGCGTCACCGACAAGTTCTGCGGATCCAGGGCGGGCCGGCCGTGCTCGTCGCGCGCGGGCACGATCCACGGCCCCATGGGGCCGAAGGTGTCCAGGGCCTTGCCTTTGACGAACTGCCCGTCCATGTACTGCAAATCCCTGGCGCTGACGTCGTTCATGATGGTGTAGCCGAAGACGCAGTCCAGCGCCTCGGCCTCGGAGACGTTTTTCGCCGGGCGGCCGATGACCACGGCCAGCTCCGCTTCAAAGTCCAGCTGCGACGTCACGGCGGGGCCGGGGTGAACGATGTTTCCTTCATGGCCCACCAGGGACGTGGCGAACTTGTTGAAAAACATGGGCGCCTTCGGCAGCGGCCGGCCCGTTTCCGCGGCGTGATCTTTGTAGTTGAGGCCGATGCCCAGCACCTTGCCCGGCCGCACCAAAGGCGGCGCGAAGGTTACTTCGTCGAGGGAGAAGGCGACGCGCGGCCGTCCCGCGGCCTGTTCCGCCTCGTCGAAGCGGCGCAGCTCGGCGGCGGTTTTCGGCAAGAAGGCCAGGCAGTCCAGCACCGCTGGACCCACCGCATCCCAGGCGGCGATGACGTCCACCAAATCGTCCGGAAACAGCGCGCCGGCCAGCGGTGCGGCCGGAGGCAGCCCCGCCTCGGCCCGCAGCGCCTCGTAGGCGGCCCGCAAGTCCACCGCCGTGCCGTCCACCACGACGCCGGTGCGGCGGCGCCCGCCCACGGAAAACGTCAACAGCTTCACGACCATCGCCTCCGGGTTAGAAGTTGCGGTCCAGCAGCGCCTGCTCCCGCAGCCGCCGCAGCCCCTCCTGGATGGCCCGGGCCCGCACTTCGCCGATGCCTTCGACGTTGTCCAGCTCCTCCAGCGAAGCCGACATGATGGCCGGCAGCCCGTCAAAGGCCTGCACCAAGTTTTCGATGACCGGCATGGGCAGCCGGGGCACTTTCGTCAGCACCCGGTACGCCCGCGGCGTGACCAAGTGGTCCAGGTTGTTCATGTGGGATCCGTAGCCGAGGCGCCGGGCGATGAGGCTCAGCTCCAGCAAGTCGTCGGAGCTCCACTCGTTCAGGGAGCGCCACACGTCCGCGGCCGTCTCCCCTTCTTCCTGCGGCTGCCAATAGTCGCGCACGATGAGGTAGCCTTCGTCCTGAATGTCCGACACCAGCTCCTCCAGCTGCATGCGCACCAGGCGGCCTTCGGTGCCCAGCTCCACGATGTAGCGCTCGATTTCCTTGCGGATGCGCTGCACCATCTGGGCCCGCTGAACGCACGTGGTCACGTCGTACAGCGTGGCCAGCTCCTCGAACTCCAGGGCCGTCAGGTTGGTCAGCGACTGCTGGAACACCGCCCGGTACTTCTCCAGCGTCGACAGGGCCTGGTTGGCTTTGGCCAGGATGACGCCCACGTCCCGCATAATGTAGCGGAAGTTGCCTTTGTAGAGGCTGATGAGGTCGCGCCGCTGGGAGATGGCCAGCACCAGCTGCCCGGTCTGCTTGGCCACCCGCTCGGCCGTGCGGTGCCGGCTGCCCGACTCCTGCGTCGGGATCATCGGGTCCGGCGTCAGGTGCGTGTTGGCGTACAGGATGCGGCGCGCGTCGGTGCTCATAATGATCGCGCCGTCCATTTTCGCCAGCTCGTACAGCGCGGCGGGGTGCATTTCCGCGTCGATCTTGAACCCGCCATTGACCAAATCGAGCACTTCCTGCGTGTCGCCGACGACGATGAGCGCACCGGTGCGGGCCCGCAAGATCATTTCGAGCGCGTCGTACATCTGCGTGCCGGGTGCGACCATGCGCATGACCTGGTAAAACAACTTTTCCTGCTGGACGTCGTCCATGCCCGACACCACCCCTTTATGCGCTGCCCGCCTCCACGGCCCGCAGCGCGTCGACCACCGTGGACACGCCGAAAAACTGAATGTCAGCCGCCGCGGCGCCCGGCGGCACGTTGGACCGGGGCAAAATGCAGCGCCGAAAGCCCAGCTTGGCCGCCTCCCGGGCCCTCCGCTCCGCCTGGCGCACGCCCCGCACCTCGCCGGTGAGGCCCACCTCGCCGAAAACGACGGTGCCGGCGTCGACGGGCCGGTCGCGAAAGGCCGACGCGACGGCCAAGGCCACGGCCAAGTCCGCGGCCGGCTCGTCCAGCCGCACGCCGCCTACGGCGTTGATGTACACGTCGTGGGTGTGCAGCGGCATGCCGCACCGCCGCTCCAGCACCGCCAGCACGATGGCCGCCCGCTGATAGTCTACGCCGGACACTTGCCGGCGAGGCGTGCCGCCGAAGGGCGCGGGACCGACCAAGGCCTGCACTTCGACCAACAGGGAGCGGCTGCCTTCCACGCCGGCCACCACCACCGTGCCCGGCTCGCCCGCGGCCCGCTCCTGCAGAAAGAGCGCGGACGGGTTGGCCACGTCGCGGAGCCCCGCGTCGCCCATCTCGAAAATGCCGATTTCGTCCGTCGAGCCGAAACGGTTTTTCACCGCGCGCATGACGCGGAACTGAGTGTCCCGCTCGCCTTCGAGGTACAGCACCGCGTCCACCGCGTGCTCCAGCACTTTGGGGCCGGCCAAAGACCCCTGCTTCGTCACGTGGCCCACCATGAGCACGGCGATGCCTTCCAGCTTGGCCAGGCGAATGAGCCGGGCCGCGCATTCCCGCACCTGGACCAGGCTGCCCGGCACCGAGTCCGCATCGGCGGTGGACACGGCTTGGATGGAGTCCACGATCATCAGCTTCGGCCGGACGTGCAGCGCCGCATCGACGGCCGCGTCCACGTCGGTTTCCGCGATGAGCCGGAGCGGCGTGTCGTCCAGCCCCAGCCGCCGGGCCCGGAGGGCCACTTGCCGCAGGGACTCTTCGGCGGAAACGTACAAGACGTCGCCGTGGGCCCGGGCGAAGTGGTCGCCCGCCTGCAGCAGCAGCGTCGACTTGCCCACGCCCGGATCGCCGCCCACCAGAACGACCGACCCGGGCACCAGCCCGCCGCCCAGCACCCGATCGAACTCGCCCACCCCGGTGGGAAACCGGGCGTCGTCCGTCGGATCTACCTGGCTGAGCCGTACCGGCTCCGGCGCCGGCTGTCCGGCCGCCGATCGGCGGCCGGGCGCCAGGCCGCCCCGCGGCGAGACCGGCGCCGCCTGCACTTCCCGCATGCTGTTCCAGGACCCGCACGAAGGGCAGCGGCCCAGCCACCGCGGGGATTCATACCCGCACTCGTCACACGCATACTTGACCCGCGGCGGTTTGGCGGCCATCGTGCCCTCCTGACGAAAAATCGCGGAAAATGTTCTATGTCATCACATTATACCATTCGGAAATGTGCGCTCTCAAGCACGGTGCGGGGCCGTGCGGCGCCAGGCCGTGCGGTGCCAGGACGTCTGGTGGCAGACCGCGAGCCCCGGTCGTGCGGTAGGGTGCCGTTCGGCGTCAGGACGTTCGGCGCCAGGCCGTGCGGCGCCAGGCCGTGCGGCGCCAGGCCGTGCGGTCCCAGGCCGCGCGGTGCGGGCCGTGCGAAGCCCGACCGTGTAGTGCCAGGTCGTGCGGTCCTAGTTCGTGCGGTGCCGGCCGTGCGGTGCGGGGCCGGTCGGCGCCGGCGGTGCGGCGCCCTGCGGGCCCGGTGGTACGACGCCCGTCAGGCCAACGGTGCGACGTCCTTCGAGCCTAACGGTGTGACGCCCTTCGGGCCCGGCGGTGCATTGCGGCGCAGTGGCCGGCGAAGCGGAGACCGGCCGCACT
>QGSR01000434.1 GCA_003387805.1 Bacillota bacterium
GTCCCGGGTCGCGCGGAGTTTTTTTCTCAAGCAGAAGTCGGCATGCGGGAGCTAGTGCGGTCTCGTGAGCTCGGGGATGCGTATAAGAGACAGGTGCTGGGCGTGGGCGTCGACTCGCTGCTGATTTTCGCCGTGTATTTGTTCGGCACGCGCATGCTGGGCCGCTACGACGACCGGGACCCCGCGGAGCAGATGCAGGCGGCCATCGACCCGCCGCCGGAGTGGGTGCGGCAGCGGCGGGCCCGGGCCCAGGCGGATCCGATGCCGTTGCGGACCGCGTACATCGGGTTCGCGGTGACGGCGGCGGCCATCGTGGTGGCCGGCGTCAGCCTGAGCCGCACCGGCGACGCGCTGGCGGAAGTGACGGGCCTCGGTTCCACGTTCGTCGGCAGCACGCTCATCGCCGCGGCCACGTCGCTGCCGGAAGTGGTGGCCACCGTCACGGCGGTGTTGAGCGGGGCCTATGACCTGGCCGTCGGCAACATCCTCGGCAGCAACACGTTCAACATGGTTATCATCTTGCTGTCGGACGTGGCGTATCGCGGCGGGCCGATTTTGTCGGCGGTGGACCAGGCCCACGCGGTGGTGGCCCTCGTTGGTCTCATCTTGAGCGCCATCGCCGTGGTCGGGCTGTTCTACCGCTCCCGGCGCAGCTACGCCGGGCTGGGGCCTGACTCGGTGGCGATTCTTATTACTTACGTTCTTTACCTGGGCTTGCTGTACGGGCTGCGGTGAGGGCGGCCGAAAATACCGCGAAATGCAGGTGGCGGCGCGGGGCCGCGCACGCTACGATGGGTCCGCGGGGGCGATGGAGCTGACGGGGCGCATGCACGACGTGCAGAGAAATTGGGCGCGGGTGGACGAGTTCCTGGCCCGGGAGGGGCTGCGGGAGACGACGGCCGCGCTGCTGGAGGAGCCGGAAACGCAGCGGCTCAGCAGCCTGTGCCTGATCGAGCACGACGGGCGGGTGTTGATGCTGCGGCGCCTGAAGGAGCCCTTCGCCGGGTACTGGACCGCGCCGGGCGGCAAGCTGCTCCCCCACGAGGACCCGCGGGAAGCGGTGCTGCGGGAAGTCCGGGAGGAGACGGAACTGGTGCTGGAGGAGCCCGAGCTGCGGCTCATCGCGTCGGAGACGGGGCCGGAGTACTACAACTGGCTGCTGTTTTTCTTCCGGGCGCGGCCGAAAACCGACGCGGCGCCCGAGGAGCTGCTGCGGGGCCCGCGCCGCACGCGGGAGGGCCTGCTGGACTGGGTGCCGGCGGACCGGCTGTTTGAACAGCGGCTGCCCAACGCCGAACGGGAAGTGCTGCCCTACGTCATCGCCGAAAACGGCGCCTCGCCTTACTTTGTCCGCATCCGTTACGCCCCCGACAAAAGCATCGCCGAACTGACCGTGCGTTCGCTGGCGCGCGAAGGCTGAGCGGGCGCCCGCCAGGCGCCCGCGGCCTTTCGCCACGGTCGTCCGGCGGCGTGAGGGGATCCGCCCATGGATTTCGCGCACGCTTGGCGGCGCATGACGGTCTACGCCGTGGTGTTTGACGACGGCGTGCGTCATTGGCGCTACACGCTGCGGCCGCACGTGGACGCGGCGTATTGGCGGCGGCAGGGCGCGCAAGCCGTGGGGGCGCTGGAGCCGCCGGCGCCGGCCATGTGGGCCGAGAACGGGGGGGGGCTGGCGCCGCGGGCGGGGGGGGGGGGGGG
>QGSR01000435.1 GCA_003387805.1 Bacillota bacterium
TGCTCCCGGTGCGGGTCCAGCCAAGGCGGCGGCATCAGCTTCTCTCCCAGCGCCTCCACCGGCTCGTCCACGGCGAAACCCGGTTCGTCGGTGGCGATTTCGAACAGGATGCCGCCCCGCTCCCGGAAGTAGATGGACGTAAAGTACTTGCGGTCCACGATGGGCGTCACGCTGAAGCCCGCTGCCGCCACCCGCTGCCGCCAGCGCTCCTGATCGTGGACGTCGTCGGCCCGCCACGCGATGTGGTGCACCGTGCCGGCGCCGCCCACGCCCGGCCGGACGGCGTGGGCCCTGACGTCGATGATCTGGCCCAGATCCCCGCGGGCCCGCAGGCGCACGTACCGGCCGTCTTCGCTTTCGCCGGCCCGCTCCAGCCCCATCAAGTTCTCCAGCGTCTCCAGCGTGCGCCCCGGCGCGATGCTGTAGAGCAGCGCGCCGCCGAAGCCTTTGACAGCTTTGTCCGCCGGCACGCCGCCGAAGGACCACGTGCTGCCCGGGCCCTCTTCCCGGGCCACCAGCTCCAGCTGCAGCCCGTCGTGGTCCGTGAACTGCAGAAACGTCTCGCCGAAGCGCCGGGTCCGCTGGTGCTCGATGCCGAACTTTTGCAGCCGCTTCTCCCAGAAGTCCAGCGTGCCCGCCGGCACCACGAAGGTGGTGTAGGCCACCTGGCCGCCGCCCGCCCGGCCCCGGCGCGCTCCCCGGAACGGGAAGAACGTCATGGCCGTCCCTGGCTGGCCGGTTTCATTGCCGAAATAGAAATGGTATACGTCCGGCGCGTCAAAGTTTACGGTTACCTTGACCAGGCGCAGCCCCAGCACGCCGGCGTAAAAGTCCACGTTGGCCTGCGGGTCCCCGGCAAACGCCGTGATATGGTGAATGCCCGCCGTTTTCTGCATGGTCGTCTCCTCCTGTCGCGCGGCGTCCGTCTCCGGCGCCGCAACAAAACCCCTGTTGGTCGTCATGGCAAAATGCCTCCTCATTTTCCAAACTGCCGTCGGCGGAGCCGCCTCCCGCCCGCTCGGCCGGTCACCGGCCGGCGCCGCCCAGCTTTTTCAAGAGCGCAATGGCCGCCGCTTTCTCCGCCGTGTCCAGCCCGCTCATGATGGCGGCGATGGCCTGCGCGTGCTGGGGAAAAATCTCGTCGAAGAGCGCCCGGCCCGCGGGCGTCATCTCAGCGTACGTCACCCGGCGGTCGTCCCGGCACGGCACCCGCCGCAGCAGCCCTTTCGACTCCAGCTTGTCCACGGTGTAGGTGATGCTGCCGCTGGTGAGCAGAATCTGCTGGCCGATGCGCTGCAGCGGCGCCGGGCCTTTGTGGTAAAGCAGCTCCAGCACCGCAAATTCGGTGGGCGAGAGCCCGTGGCGCTGCATGTCTTTGACCGCTTCGCTCATGATGACCTTGTACGCTTTGGACAACACGACGAACAGCTTCAGCGCCTGCTCCGTGTCCGCGGCCGCGGGCGGCGCGCCGTGGCCGGACGCCGCCGGTGCCCGGTTCGCTTCGGTTTCCGTCTCGACGTGCGAACGATGGGACACTGGTCGTCACCGCCTTCGCCGGTGGGATTGTCTTGAAACCAAATATCTTGAATTCAAGACAATGTCATTATAGCGGACCCGCCGGGGAAATGCAACCCCCGCGACGGCCGGACGGCGGCACGGAGAAGAAAAAGTCCTGCGGGCCGGCTTCCGCCGCGCGGTCA
>QGSR01000133.1 GCA_003387805.1 Bacillota bacterium
GTACAGCCGCGGGAAGGCGTCGGCGCCCAGCTGGCGCGCCAGGGCGAAGTCGTACAGCGCGCCGTCCCGGGCCTCGTCGGTGTGCATGGTCTCGACGAACGCCTCCGGGTCCAGCCCCAGCTGCGCCGCGAGGCCGCGGTAGAACTCGTCGCTGGACGGATCGCCGCCGTCCCAAAAGTTGGCCCGCAGCAAGGCGTGGGCGAACTCCAGCTCGGACCGGTCCGGCGCCAGCCGGCGAAACGCGACCAGCGCCCGGGCGCCGGGATCCGAGTCCAGCCGCCGCCGCTGCTTGGCCACGTTTTCGAAAAACGCCTGGCCGAAGCGGACGCCGCTCATTTCCTCGAGGGGCCGGTAGCTCTCCCGCAGGCGCCGGGCTTCCTCCTCGCCGCCGATTTCCCGCACCTGGTCGTCCCGCACCATGCCGCCGCTGATGACTTCGATGCCCAGCCGGTGGCCGTTGTGCTCCATCAGCTTCTGCACCACCGATGTGAACACGTAGCAGACGGGGCACAGCGCGTCGTAGACATAGATCAGCTTCGGGCGAAATTCGGTCACGACCTAGCCTCCGTTCCAGGGTCTCCTGCAAGAAGACGGAATCCAGCCGGGAACTTGCAGCGCGTATTATACAACAACGCCGGCGGAAATGCCGCGGGGCGCGGGTCAGCCCGCGCAGGCAAACAGCGCGACGGCCAGCATGAAGAGAAAGCCGAGGAACGCGCCGACGCCTACGCCGGGATCTTTCTCCGCTTCTGTTCGGACGTAAGAACTGAAAATGGACAGGACGGTGAGGCGAATGAGCCAATGCCAGGGTGACAAGGCGCTCCCTCCGTTCCACGGGGCGTGGTGATGTTTCCGTAATTTTATTTTACAATAATACCTACTATTTTGTCTGCCTCGCGCCGGCGGGAGGCGGTGTCGTGTTCTGAACACGTCGAACGACGGCCACGCCGGCTTGCGCGCCAGGGGCGCCGCGGACGGGAGGAGGCCGGATGGAGCATTTGCTCGACTACATACAGAGGACCGCGCCGGGGCTCGTTCTCATCGCCTTGGTGTTCATCCTGGCGCGGCCCCGGCGGCACGCCCGGGTCGTGCTCTACATTCTCACGTTCGTCTTGCTCCGGGACGCGCTGACGCCGGTTTCGCTGTGGTCGCTGGGCGTGGCCGACGGCGCTCCGTGGATCAGGCTCTTTCCCAGCCATCTGTTCCTGCTGGGGATGGGACTTTCCAGCTTGCTGGCCGTGGTGCTGCTGGTTGTGCTGGACAAGGAGAATTCGAGAGACGTCGTCTTTCTGCGGCGGGGCTACGGTTTGCAGGCGTGGCCGGCGGCCGCCTTGGGGCTGGCGATTTTGCTGGCGCCTGTCTTTTTCAGCTATCGAGCCATCGGCATCGAGGAAAGGGGCGGTGCGGTCGATACGGGGCTCATCGGGTCGCTGCTGGTGTTTGCGCTCCTGGGCAATTTGCTGGAGGAGCTGCTCTTTCGGGGATACGTGTACAACAATTTCCGGACGAAAGACGTCGATCTGCGGGCGGGCGTCATCTGCGGCATCGTGGGCGCGAAGTACGGGGTGTTGCCCGCGGCGGTCGTGCACGGCGGAGCCATCTTCATGCTCACGTCCGGGCTAATGAATGTTTGTTTCCGCGGCGTCATGCCTTTTGCAAGCGCCTTTGGCTGAATCCCGACGGCGTCGTGAACGAGGACCAGATCTAGCTGCCGCTCCAACTGCAGCGACCGCATGTGGCCCATGACACGTTCGCACTCGGGTTTCACCCGGCGGCTCACGGCCGGCATTGCCGGCGACACGCCCGCGAGGACGACCGATCCCGGAAAAGTTGGGACTTCTTACCTATGCAATTCGGAAGAAAGCACAGAGGTGCGGCGGCCGAGGTCGCGGAAGTTCCCTGGGAGACTCCTTGGAAAGGGGAAGCAGAGATGTTTCTCGCAAAGAGCACGTGGCCGGCGAGCCGACGCTTCTGGCTGCAGCGGACGGTGGCCGTGCTGGTCGTGGCCGCCATGCTGCTGTCGCTGCCGGCGGCGGCGCTGGGGCAGGAGGGGGTCGGCGGCAACGGGATGGTGGCCACCGCCGACCCGCTGGCGTCGCTGGCGGGCCTGGAGATTTTGCTGCACGGCGGCAACGCGGTGGACGCGGCCGTGGCCGCGGCGCTGGCCATCGGCGTGGTGGAGCCCAACGCCTCGGGCCTGGGCGGCGAAGGCTACATGGTCATTTACCTGGCCGACACCGGCGAGGCCACGGCCATCGACTTCCGGGCCGCAGCGCCGGGCGAGGCCACGTATGAGGCGTATCCCGACGGCGTGCCCAGCCGCGGCTGGGGCGCGGTGGCCGTCCCGGGCACCGTGGCGGGCCTGGCGCTGGCGCTGGAGCGCTACGGCACCATGACGTGGGAGCAGGTGTCCCGGCCGGCCATTCGCCTGGCCGAGGAAGGCTTCGTCGTCACCGAAACGCTGGAAGGCGTCATTCTGGACAGCTACACGACGCTGCTGGAGGATCCCGAGCTCAGCTCCGTCTATTTGAAGGACGGCCTGCCGCCCATGGCCGGCGACGTGCTGCGCAACGAAAATTTGGCGTACACACTGCGGGTGCTGGCCGAGCAGGGGCCGAGGGCCTTCTATGAAGGCGAAATCGCCGAGCGCATCGTCGCGGCCGTGCGGGCCGGCGGCGGGCTTTTGTCGCGGGCGGACAGGAAGCCCTACCCCGCCATCGGGCGGGACCCGCCCGGCGGCAGTGACCGCGGCGGCGAATTCCGCGGCGCGCCCCCGCCGGTGGGCGGCGGCGTCAGCGTAGTCAATGCGCTCCAGCAGCTGGAGCACTTTGACCTCTCCGCCGGCGCGCCCGTCTCCGCCCGGACGCTGCACCTGATCACCCAGGCCACCCGGCGGGCCCACGTGGACCATCTGGAGTACGTGGCCGACCCGGCGTACTGGGACGTGCCGGTGAAGGGCCTGACCCATCCGGGCTATGCGGCGCTGAGGGCCGCCGAAATCGACGAGCACGAGGCGGGCCCCATGCCGCAGGCCGGCGACCCGTGGCCTTTTGAGTACGACGAGGCCGCGGCGCTGGCACCGGGCGTGTACGGGCTCATCGAGGAAGTGCAGTCGCCCAGCACCACCCACATTTCCGTGGTGGACCGGTGGGGCAACGCGGTGTCCCTGACCCAGACGCTCAGCAGTTTCTTCGGCGCCGGCGTGGCCGTGCCGGGCCTGGGCATCGCGCTGAACAACCAGATGCAAAACTTCGCCGGGCCGGGCCACCCCAACCAGCTGGAACCCGGCAAGCGGCCCCGCACCATCATCGCGCCCACCATCGTGCTGCACGAAGGCCGGCCGTTCCTGGTCGTGGGCAGCCCGGGCGCGGCCCGCATCCTGTACGCGATGGTGCACATCCTGACCAACGTCATCGACTTCGGCATGGGCATCCAGGAGGCCATTGACGCGCCGCGGACGTACAGCTTCGCGACCAGCAACCGCACCGAAATGGAAGCCCGCATTCCCGAGCCGGTGCGGGAGGAGCTGGCCGCCATGGGCTACACCCGCATCGACGTTCGCGCCGATTACGACCTGTACTTCGGCGGCGCCCAGGCCATCCTCATCGACCCGGAAACGGGCGAGCTGCGCGGCGGCGCCGACCCGCGGCGGGCCGGCGGCGTGGTCGCGTACTGAGCCGGCTGCCGCAGCCGGAATGCCAGCCGAAAACCGCCGGGGCACCGAAAACGTTCGGGCCCCGGCGGTTTCTTGTTCGTTTGGCCGCTCGGGCACCGGATTTTGTGCCGCCGGATCCACCGTGAGACAAATTTCCCCCTGTCGTGAGACAAATGCCTACGTCCATGAACCTGCGTTTTCCTGTATATTTCGTACCGTAATACCATTCTGCGCAACGCTAGATCCGGAGGGGCTCGTGCATGGGTGAGGCGACGAGGGGGGTCCGGGCTGTTGCAGTTGCGGTGCTTGCGGGGTTTTTGTCCTTCCTCGGATGGCCCGCCGCAGCGGTGCACGCCGAAGGCGAACCGGCGTTTGCTCTGCGCACGCTGCAATTGGAAGGCGTAACGGTGTTCCGCGAAGGGGACTTGAGCCCGCTGCTGGAGCACCTCATCGGCCGCGACGTGACGCTGTCGCAGCTGGAGGAGGCCGCCGACGCGGTGGCCGCCTTCTACCGCGCTGGAGGCTATCCGTTTGCCTTCGCCTACGTGCCGCCCCAGGAAGCGTCCGGCGGCGTGGTCGTCATCGCCGTGGAAGAGGGGCGCTACGGTTCCGTCGTCATCGAAAACGAATCGCGCCTGCGGGACGAGACGGTGCAGAACCTGCTGGGGCCGGTGCGCCCCGGGGCCGTCGTCGAGGCGCAGTCATTGACGTGGGCCATGCGGCGCCTGGACGGCGCGGCCGGCGTCAGGGCCCGGGGCGTCTTCCGGCCCACCGGCCAGCCCGGCACGGCCGAGCTGGTGGTCACCGTCGAGGACGCCAAGCGCGCGTCGGGCTACGTCATGGCCGACAATTTCGGCGATCCCACCGTCGGCGAAACCCGGTGGACGGCCGCGGTGCAGTTGGACAACCTGACCGGGCGGGCCGACCGGGCCGAGCTGCGCGTCGTCTCCAGCGACGGCTCCTTCGCCGGCCGCGTCGCGTACTCGCTGCCCAGCTTCCTCCAAAGCGGCCAGTATTACTGGAGCGCCGCCTACACGGCCGTGCGCAGCCGCTACGGCGGACCTTTCGCCGCGCTGGAATACACCCAGAGAGTCGACGCGCTGCAGCTGTCGCTGCAAGGGCCCGGCCGCGGCATCGGCGCCGTCGGGTCCGGGACGGCGGTGGTGGCGCCGCATCGCCTCCACGAGCTGGGTCTGGAGTATCGGCGGCACCAGACCAGCATGCTGGGCGTGGTGACGCCGTGGGAACTGCTGACGCTGAGCGCGGGGCAGAGCGAGGAGTGGCCCCTGACGCGCTTCGCCGGCGTGGACCGCTACTCGGCCCGGCTGACGCTGGGCTATCTGCATTCGCCCGACCCCGGGGTGCTGGCGGAGGATCGGCTGCTTCTGCGCAGCGCGGGCTTGTTCGCCACGCTGAACGTGTCGTTGTCGTGGCGCATGCGTCTGCCCCGGGATTTCGTCGTGACGGCCGGCCTGGAAGGCCAGTGGGCGTCCCGCAACTTGCACGGGTCCGAGAAGTTCGGGCTGGGCGGCCCGTCGGGCGTGCGGGCCTACGGCACGGGCGACGCGTCGGGCGATGAAGGCTGGCTGGCCCGCCTGGAGGTGCAGCGCCCGTTCACCGAGGCCCGCTGGACCGTGTTCGCCTTCCTGGACGGCGGCGCCGTACGAAAGAACAAGCGGCCGTGGCGGCCCGAGGAGGACTACTCCGAGGCGCGGGCCGGCGCGGGCATCGGGCTGAGCACGCCCGAGCAGTTCCCCGTCAGCGGCCGCGTGGAATATGCCGTGCCGATTCAGCTGACCGACGAGGCCGGCGGCGAAACCGCCGGCCGGTGGTGGGTGAGGGCGTCATGGCGGTTCTGAGCGTCGTGCCAAGCTGCGTCGCAATGCTGCATTTCAGGCGGAGGCCCATCCGGCTGCCGGCCCCGGCGGCCGCGGCGCTGACGCTGGCGCTGCTGCTCCTGGCTGCGGCGGCGCCGTCCGCGTGGCCGACGGCGACGTCACGCTGCGGACGGAGCCGGGCGCGGGGGCGGGCGCCGGCGGCGACGTGACC
>QGSR01000134.1 GCA_003387805.1 Bacillota bacterium
AATCGTTTGGAGAGCCCGTCGGGGGGCGGCTTTCGCAGTGCGCGCCGTGCGGGGCGAGCGCGGCCATGGCGGCCCGGAGCCGGTCCCTGGCCGCAGTCACGGCCGGGCCGCCATGCCCGTTCTCAAACCGCAGCGGCGGCCCGATGCGCACCGTCAGCGGCACCCGGCGGGGCACTTTGCGCCCGCCGGCCAGCGCGTCGGCGGCGCCCAGGAGCACCATGGGCACCACGGGCGCGCCCGATCGCAGCGCCAGCATGGTCGCGCCCCGCTGAAAATCCTGCAGGACGCCCGTGTGGCTGCGGGTGCCTTCGGGAAACATGGCCAGAACATGGCCGTCGGCCAGCACTTTCAGCGCGTGCCGGATCGCGCCGCGATCCGCTTCGCCCCGCCGCACCGGAAACGCGTACAGCCGGCGCAAAAGCCACCCCAGCGGGCGGAACTCGAACAGCTCGGCCTTGGCCATGAAGTGGAGCGGCCGCTCGAAAACGACGCCCATGACCAGAGGATCCAGGTAGTTGACGTGGTTGCTGACCAAGATGGCGGGACCGTCCTCGGGCAGATGGTGAATGCCTTCCACGGTGATGCGGAACCAGCGAAACAAAACAAAGCGCACGATGCCCCGCGCTACTCGGTAGAGCACGAGTCCAGCTCCTTCCGGACCAGCTCCAGAACCTGGTCGACCACTTCGTCGACGGTTTTGTCCGTCGTGTCGATTTCCACGGCGTCTTCGGCTTTGCGCAGCGGCGCGACGTCGCGGGTCGAGTCCAGGCGGTCCCGGCTTTCGATGTTGGCCCGGATGTCGTCCAGCGACGGAGCGTGCCCCGCCGCCCGCAGCTCCAGCCACCGCCGCCGGGCCCGCTCCTCCGCCGACGCGGTGAGAAACACCTTTACGTCCGCGTCGGGAAAGACGACGGTGCCGATGTCGCGCCCGTCCATGACGACCCCGCCCCCGCCCGCGGACCGCCGGTGCAGCTGCCCCATGCGGCGGCGCCCGCGGGGCAGGGCCGCGACCTGCGATGCCGCCGCGGAAACCTCCGGCGCGCGGATGCGCTCGGTGACGTCGCGGCCTTCCAGCAGCACCCGGTTGCCCGCGGCCGACGGGACCAGCTCCACGTCCAGCCCGCGGGCCAGCCGCTCCACGGCCGCCCCGTCGTCCGGCCCGACGCCCTCCTCCAGGACGGCCAGCGCGATGGCCCGGTACATGGCTCCCGTGTCGATGTAAAGGTAGTTCAGCGCCGCCGCCACCCGGCGGGCCACCGTGCTCTTGCCCGCGCCCGCGGGCCCGTCCACGGCGATAACGAGCCTCTGTCGCTTCTCGTTCTCCTGCTCCACGAACTTCGGGAATCCTCTCCGTTAACTTCGCCTGCGCGCGGGAAAGCCGGCCGCGTTGAGCTCCCTGATGGCCGTCTCCAGGTCCGCTTCGCTCTCCAGGGCCAGGCGCAGCGTGCCGCCCTCGCCTTCCCGCACCCGCAGAATCTCGATGTCTTTAATGTTTATCCCTTGCGCGGCCAGACAGCCGGTGACCGCGTGAATCGCGCCCGGCTCGTCGGCCAGCTGTACGACCAATTCATACACCGCGCTCAAAATTCCTTTTCGATGGCGGGGCAATTGTTCGCGCGCCGCGCGCGCGTCCTCAAGCCGCGCCTTCAGGCCTTCGCCGTCGGCCTCCGCGATGGCCCGGCGGAACCGCTTCAGCGCGCGCTCGAACTGTTCCATCATGTCCAGCAAAGGCCGCTGATTGGTAAGGCAAATGTCCCGCCACATGGCGGGATCGCCGGAGGCGATGCGGGTCGTGTCGCGGAAGCCCCCGGCCGCGAGGGCCAGCATGCCGGGCTCATGCTCGGCCGCTTCCGCCACCGCGGACACCAGGGCCGCGGCCACGATGTGGGGCAGGTGGCTGACGGCGGCCACGATGCGGTCGTGGCGGGCCGCATCCATGACCAAGGGCTGGGCGCCCAGCGCCCGGACGAACGCCTGCACGCGGCGCAGAGGCTCCGGATCGGGAGTCGTCGGGGTCAGCACGTACACGGCGTTCTCGAACAAGTACGGGTCCGCGGCCTCGATGCCGGTCCGCTCGGACCCGGCCATGGGGTGGCCGCCCACGTAGGCCACGCCCGGCGGCAGCAGCAAAGGCACGGTGCGGCACAGCTCCAGCTTGGTGCTGCCGACGTCGGTGACGACGGCGCCGGGCCGGAGGGCCGGCGCGGCCTGCCGGACCAAATCGGGCACGGCCCGCACCGGCGTCGCGAACACTACCAGGTCGGCCTCGCGCACGCCTTCCTCCAGGCTGGTGGTGCCTTCGTCGATGGCGCCGAAGGCCAGCGCCTTCTCGATGGTGCGCCGGTCGCGGGCCACGCCCACGACGCGCCTCGCCCCCGGCCGGCGGCCGAGGGCGAGGCCGATGGACCCGCCCAGCAGGCCCAGTCCGACCACGGCAACGGCGGCCGGCGCCACGTCAGGCCACCGCCGCCGCCAGTTCGCGCCCCAGGGCCCGGGCCACGGCGCTTACTTCCCGCATCAGCTCGTGGAACTTTTCGGGCTTCAGCGACTGCTGCCCGTCGGACACCGCGTTCTCCGGGTCCGGGTGCACCTCGACCATGAGGCCGTCCGCGCCGGCCGCCACGGCCGCGCGGGCCATGGGCGTCACGTACCGCCACTTCCCCGTCCCGTGGGAAGGATCCACGATGATGGGCAGGTGGCTCAGCTCTTTGACGACGGGCACCGCGTTGAGGTCCAGCGTGTTTCTGGTGGCCGTTTCAAAGGTGCGGATGCCCCGCTCGCACAAGACGACGTTGGGATTGCCGGCGCTGATGATGTATTCCGCGGCCATCAGCCACTCTTCGATGGTCGCGGACAGGCCCCGCTTCAGCAGCACCGGCTTGCCGGACCGCCCCGCCTCTTTCAGCAGCGGGAAGTTTTGCATGTTGCGGGCGCCGATCTGCAGCATGTCCGCGTATTCGGCCACCAGCTCCACGTCCTCGGTGTCCATAACCTCCGTGACCACCGGCAGGCCCGTCTCGGCCCGGGCCACCGCCAGCAGCCGCAGGCCTTCCTCCGCCAGGCCCTGAAACGAGTACGGCGAAGTGCGCGGTTTGAACGCGCCGCCCCGCAGCATGGTGGCGCCCGCTTCCTTCACCATGCGGGCGGCGGTGACGATCTGCTCCTCCGATTCCACCGCGCACGGGCCGGCGATGACCGTCAGCTCGCTGCCGCCGATGCGGCGGCCGCCCACCTCCACCACCGTCGGCTCCGGACGGAACTGGCGGCTGGCCAGCTTGTAGGGCTGGACGATGCGCACGCACCGCTCCACGCCGTCCATGGCCTCAATCTGCTGCATGCGCTCGGGCGTGATCTCGCCGATGGCGCCCACGATGTGGCGCTCCACGCCCCGCGACTCGTGCACCGCGAAACCGAACGACCGAAGCCGATCCTTGACTCGTTCCAGATCTTCCGGAGAGGCGCTGCTCCGCATGACGACGATCACCTCGCGGTTTCCCCCTTCTTGTGTGCCGTTGCGCCGGCTGCGCCGGCCGGGACCGTGTCGTGTTGCAAAAGACGCGCCAAGGCGTCGAACAGGCGCTGGTTTTGGGCGCCGGTGCCGATGGTGGCCCGGATAAACGTGCCCTGCCCGAAGGCGTCGCCCGCGCGCACGATGACGCCTTCTCGGAGCAGGTGCATAAACACCTCCCGGCTGGGACGGCCGACGTCGAAAAAGACGAAGTTGGCTTCGGTCGGGATGTAGTCGAGGCCCAGCTCCTCCAGGCGGCGGTAAAAATACCGCTTGCCTTCCTCGTTGACGGCCACGCTGCGCCGGACGTGCTCCAGGTCCCCCAGCGCGGCCTCGGCCGCGAGCTGGGCCGGCGCGCTGACCTGAAAAGGCTCTTTCACCCGTTGCAGCGCGGCGACCACCGACGGATGGGCGATGCCGTAGCCCACCCGCAGACCGGCCAGGCCGTAAATTTTCGAAAACGTCCGCAGCACCACGACGCGCGGATCGCCGCGGCGCACCGCGTCCACGCCGAAGAGCCGGCTTTCGTCGGTGTACTCCGCGTACGCCTCGTCCACCACCACCAGCACGCGCCGGGGCACCATCGCGAGGAAGTCTTCAAACTCGGCTTTCGTGACCACGGTGCCCGTGGGGTTGTTGGGATTGCACACGAACACCGCCTTCGTGCGGGGGCCGATGCGCCGGGCCATGGCGGGAAGATCGTGGCGCATGTCGGGCGTCAGCGGCACCCACTGGGTGCGGGCGCCCATCAGCGCCGCGCCGAAGGCGTACTGGCTGAAGGTGGGCCGGGCGCAGACGATGTCGTCGCCCGGCTCCAGAAACGTTTCCGCCAGCATCTTGATGACGCCGTCGGAGCCGTTGCCGACGATGAAGTGGTCTTCGGGCAGCTCGAAGCGGGCCGCCAGCGCGGCCGTCAGGCGGCGGGCGCCGCCGTCGGGGTAGGCGTGCAGTCCCGCCAGCGCCTCCTGCAGGCGGGCCAGCGCCGCGGGCGAAGGCCCCAGCGGGTTTTCGTTGGACGCGAGCTTGACCACGTCGTCCAGCCCGAAGCGCTCCCGCACCTCCTCGGCGGACATGCCCGGCACGTACGGGTCGATGGCCAGGGTGGCCGCCCGGGGACGGGGACCCGCGGTCTCCCCGCCCGCCGGGGACGCCGGCGGCGTCCCGGGCAAATCCGGCCGCAGCGCCCTGGCTTCGCCCAAGTACACATGCCGCACCGCGTGCTGGGGAGTGCCGGTGTTGACGTGCATCAGCACCCGGATGCACCGGGGCATGCTGCCCGGCACGTCGATCTCCCGGGTGCAGAGCAGCGGCACCATGTGCAGCCCCAGCTCCCGGGCGGCCTCGGCAGGAAACGCGGCGTTCAGGTCGTCGGTGACGGAAAAGATAATGCTGGCGATGTCCTCCGGGCCGATGCCGTTTTCGTCCATCATGCGCCGCACCAGCTCTTTGGCGGCTTCGCCGATGGCCTCGGGCGTGTTGGCCCGGGCGGTGATCGCGCCCCGTACGCCCCGCACGCTTGCCGACGTCACGTCCATCCGTCCTTTCCGATGCTGCCCTTTCAATTGTAAATCAACAAAGTCAAAGTGATCTCGCCGAAAAAACCGTCACGACACGGCCCGGTGAGCCAGGCCGACGGCCACTTCGTCCAGGTGCCCCAGGCCGATGCTGAAGAACATGGCCACCGCCACGTGATCGTCCTGCCGGGCGATGCCGATTTTGCCGCCGACGCTGAGGCCCAGCGCCTTCATGCCCAGCTGCACCAGCGCCTCGTGGGCCGCGCCGGCCACCGCGCCCTCCTCCGCGTGCACGGGGCGGATGACGCCTTCCCGCTTGGCCGCCACCACGGCCCGCTCGACGATGCGGCGCACGTTGGGCACGAACTCGCCGCCGAAGTCGACCGCGGTCGCGCGGATGCCTGCGGCCTCCAGCAGCCGCTTTTGCTCCATCTCTTCGGGATGGGTCTCCGTCAGCGCCATGGAAAGCGCGGCGCGGGCCACCTGGCGGCTGGCTGCGCTCATAGGCGGGCTCCCGCCTCTCGCAACGAAGGCGGCGGAGGGGGTTTAGGGACAAAAAAGAGAGACGCCGCTTCCGAAGAGAAGCGAACCGGCTGAAGGAGAAGCATCATGAGCAACCGCCGGCCCGCCGGACTTCGCATC
>QGSR01000436.1 GCA_003387805.1 Bacillota bacterium
TGCCGGACAGCACGCCGGGGAAGCCCCGGCCGCCCGCGGCGGGGTAGGGCGGGCCGCCCGCGGCAGGGTAGAGCCGGCCGCCCGCGGCGGGGTAGGGCGGGCCGGTGGCTTCAGCGCATCACTTGCCGCGAACGGGGGCAGGAATGCCCCGTTTTTCGGCGAAGAAGTAGACCGAAAATTCCGACATCACTTTGCGGCGGGCGGACGCAATGAGGAATGGGCACGACCTTGAGCGGACGCCGTGCCGGACCGGGGTGGTGAGCCGGGCGCGGCGCGCAACGGATTCGACAACGTTCATTGGCAGGCAGGGGGAGGAGACGATGGGCACCATCGTGCCGGAAACGCAGGGCTGGGTTCGGGATCTGGAAGCCGTCGTCGGGCGAATCCGGGCGGTGGCGGCGGCTCGGGTTGTGGTGGACGCAAACGACAACATCGAGACGATTCACGTGCTGGCCGGACGCACACGGACCGCGGAACAGATCCTTGCCGACATTCAGTCGGTAGGTGCGGCGCTCTTTGATTTGGACATCGATCCGGGCCGGGTGCGCATTTCCCAGCCTGAAGACTGGCCCGGCGGGGGAGCGGGCCGGGATTTCCACGACGGTGACCCGCCGGGCGAAGCCGACGGAGCCGCCCGCGCCGAGGCCGTCCTCGGCGGGGTCTCGCACGACAACCCGCGTCTGCGCCCGCTTTCGCTGCACGGCCTGACCGTCGAATCCACGGGCGGCATGTGCCGAGTGTTCGTCAAACTGAGAACCGGCGACGAACTTTACGAGGGCCAGGCCCGTGGCGTCGACATGCCCGGCTTGCGCCCGCGCCTGTGCGCCGAGGCGGCGCTCCACGCGTTCGCTCAGTTTCAAGAGGAAGGCCTGCAACTCGATGACGGCGGCGCCAGGCCCGACGTCAGCCTGACTCTGTCCGACCTGCACTACCTGCCCATCGGTCCGGGCGGGGCCGTCGTGGTCTCGGTGGTCGGGCTGCCCCGGCACATGGCGGAAGACGCCGGGCATGGACTTGCTCCGCCGGTCGTGACCGGTGCGGGTCTCGGGCAACGGGTTTACCTTGACCACCTGCACGCCATGCCGGGGCATGCAGTGCTCCGGCGCCCCGAAGACCCGGGAGCGGCCGCCGGCATGACGTGGGCGCCGCCGGGCACCTCGCCGGGCGGTCCGGCGGGACCGTGGCTGCTGGGTGTCGCCTCCGTGGACAAGGACCTTTGCGAGGCCGCAGCACGGGCGGTCCTGGCTGCCGTCCACGGTCCTCTGCTCAGTGGACAGGCCGGCATTCCGTCTTGCTGAAGCCGTGGCCCTAGGCGATGGTGTATCGGCGCCGCGTGCCGGCGCGGTTCTCGGCGCTGAGCGGCGCTGTCTTGGCGCTCTTGCGTCGGTGTGCAGGCTGCCGGGGCAGCGACATGTTCACAGGTGGAGACGAAAACGCGCTTTGTCGCCGCTGGTGAAGGCAAAACCTGAAATCGTCGCCATGGGTGGCGATGCGGTGTGGGCATTGCGCTGCGTCATGGCTGTTTGCGATGATTGTGCTGGTTTTCGCACGGTTTTGCGGGTCCGCAGACGGTGCGGCCGGGGCCATGTTCATAGGTGGAGACGAAAACGCGCTTTGTCGCCGCTGGTGAAGGCAAAACCTGAAATCGTCGCCATGGGTGGCGATGCGGTGT
>QGSR01000437.1 GCA_003387805.1 Bacillota bacterium
GCGGCGGCGCCCGCATCCACGTGTCCGGCATGATCGTCATCAAGGGCGATGACGTGAAGTTCCTGGCCACCAGCAAAGACGGCACCGTCGAAAAGGTGATGGAGTCCATCAGCGGCATCGTGGACAAAGTGCTGTCGGGCGAGGGCAAGAAGGACGGCGGCGACGACGCGCCGTCGGACGACTGACGCGGCACCGGACACGGGGCGCGGCCGCCCAAGGCCGCGCCCCCTTTCGCCTGAACCCGCGCCGCCGCGGCTTATGCGCGGCTCACTCATGGGCGGCTCATGCGCCCGCGTACGGCTCCACGTGCACCAGCGTGGTCTTCACGGCGTGTTTGCGGAGCATGCGCTCTTCGATGGCGTCGGCGATCTGGTGGCTGTCGGCCACCGTCAGCCCGGGGTCCACTTCCACCGTCACTTCGACGATGATGTCGTTGCCCTGGAAGCGGGCTTTCATGTCGGTCACCGCCGCCACGCCCGCCACGCCCAGTACGGTGCTGCGGTACTTGTCCAGCTTTTTCGGATCGAAGCCGTCGGTGACCACGTGGGACGCCTGCAGAAAGATGCCCACGGCCGTGCGGCAGATGAGAAGGCCGATGATCAGCGCCACGAAGGGGTCCAGCCACGGCAGGCCCAGGCGGGCGCCGGCGATGCCGATGACGACGCCCGCGCTGACCGCCGCGTCGGCCAGGTTGTCCTTGGCCAGCGCGCGGATGGCCATGCTGCCCGTGCGCTCCGCCAGCCGCCGGTTGTACAGATGGACGCCGAACATGACGCCCGCGGTCGCGATGGCCGTCCACAAAGCCGGCACGTCGGGCGCCGGCGCCGCTTCAGGGCGGATCACCGCCGGCAGCGACGTCCACAGCACCTGCACGCCCACGCTGGCCATGATAAAGGAAGTGACCAGCGTCGCCACGTGCTCGGCGCGGGAGTGCCCGTACGGATGGTCCGCGTCCCGGGGTTTCCCGGAAATTCTCAGCCCCACCAGGATGGCCATCGACGCCGCGACGTCGGTCAGGTTGTTCAGACCGTCCGCGGTCAGCGACGCGGAATCCGCGTAGGCGCCCACCGCCAGTTTGACGGCCGTGAGGAGGCCGTAGGCCAGCATGCTTGTCCAGGCCCCGGTCTCCGCCAGCTTCCGCCCGTCCATCGTCGTCCCCTAAACCCGCAAACTGCGGCCCTTCGGCCACCGCCAGGATAACAAACGAAGGTCACTTGGTCGAGAGCAACAAAGTTGCCCGCGCGCACCGACGGCGGCGCCCGGGCCGAAAGGTGTCCGCGCGCTCCCCGCCGGACGGGAGGCGGCGGCGGAACCGGATGCGAAACGGATCCAAAAAGGCGGCCGGCCGGGCCGCCACCCGCCTGCGCCGCCAAACAAACACCGGAGTCGGCCGCAGCCGCGCCCGCCGGCGCTTCAGTGGTGCAAAATCTGCGACAGGAACAGCTTGGTCCGCTCGGACTTCGGGTTGGTGAAAAACTCGTCCGGCGGCGCTTCCTCCACGATTTCGCCCTTGTCGAAGAAGATGATCCGGTCGGCGACTTCACGGGCGAAGCCCATCTCGTGGGTGACCACCAGCATGGTCATGCCCGTTTGCGCCAGCTCCCGCATGACGTCCAGCACTTCGTGGATCATCTCCGGGTCCAGGGCGCTGGTAGGCTCGTCGAACAGC
>QGSR01000135.1 GCA_003387805.1 Bacillota bacterium
CCCCATGGCCACGCCGGCGGGGACGGTGCTGCATACGGAGCGGCTGTATCCGCCGGACCACATCCACGGCCGCCTGCCGCTGGACGGGCCGCTGCACGTCCCGGGCCGCGCCTGGCGGCGCCTGCTCCCCGTCGTGCATGGATTTCCCATGGAAGACGCGGTCTTCGTGGACCTGGAAACGACGGGCCTCAGCCGCGGCGCGGGCACGTACGCGTTCTTGATCGGCGTCGGCCGCTTCGCCGAAGGCCGCTTCCGGCTGCGCCAGTTTTTCCTGCGGGATTTTCACGAGGAGCCCGCGGTCATGGCGGCGCTGGCGGCCGAGCTGGAAACGGCCCGCGCCCTGGTGACCTTCAACGGCCGCTCCTTCGACTGGCCGCTGCTGGAAACCCGGGCCGCCATGAACCGCCTGCGCCTGCCGCGCCTGCCCCACCTGGACTTGCTGCACCCCGCCCGCCGGCTGTGGCAGGCCGCGCTGCCCAGCTGCAGCCTGTCCAGCCTGGAGGAGGCCGTGCTGGGCTTGCACCGGGCCGACGACGTGCCCGGCGAGGAAATCCCGCAGCGCTGGTTCGACTTTCTGGAAACGGGCGACGCGGCGCCCCTGGCCGCGGTCATCGTCCACAATAGGCTGGACATCCTGTCCATGGCCGCGCTGGCGGGCTACATGGGCCAGGCCGCGGCGTCGCCGCTGACCGCGGCGCCCGGCGGGCGCCCGCTGACCGGCGCGGAGCTGCTGGCCGTGGGCCGGCTCCTGACGGAAAACGCCCGCAGCGAAGAGGACCTGCGCGAAGGCATCGCGTGCCTGGCCGAAGCGCTGGAGCGGGACCTGCCCGCGCCGCTGCGCCGCGGCTGCTACCAGGCGCTGGCCCGGGCCCTGCGGCGGGCCGGCCGGGCCGAGGAAGCCGCGGCGGTGCTGAAAGAAGCGGCCCGCAGCGACGGCGCCTCGCCCTGGGCCCACATCGAGCTGGCCAAGTATTACGAGCATCGCGCGCGGGACTTGGCCGCCGCCCGGGACTGGTCCCTGGAGGCGCTGGAGGTGGCCATGCGCCGCCGCACGCTGGGCGGCCTGCGGGCCGGCCAGCGGGCCACGTCGCCGGAGCTGCGTCCGGCGGATGACCGCGGCGCCGGGGTCCCCGCGTCGGCCCGCCCGGCGTCGGGCCCGGCCGGGTCCCGCCGGCCCCGGGAGCTGGACGTGGACGGCATCGTGTACCGCATCCGGCGGCTGGAGCGCCGGCTGGGCCGGGAGCGCGCCTCAGGCGGCCGCTGATCTTGGGACATTCGTCACTGCAGGAAAATGTTGCCTGCGCGTCGAACATGACAGCACGCTCTCGCGGGGCGCCCGGGCCGGCCACGGCGCCGGGGTCCAGGCGCGGACGGTTTTCGGACTGTTCTGATGACCGTTCCGCCGCCCCCACATCGGCACGAGAAGGAGGCGATGTCGTTGGCGACGGTCATTGAAGTTCCGGAAAACAAGCTGGCCCACGCGTTGTTCGGGACGACGAGATTCGCCTGGCTCTGGCTCATCCTGCGGGTGTATCTGGGGTGGAGCTGGTTCCAGGCCGGCTGGGGCAAAGTCGGCAACCCCGCGTGGATGGAGACCGGCGCGGCGCTGCAGGGGTACTGGACCCGGGCCGTGCAGGTGGAGCCTTCGGCACCCATCGCCTTTGACTGGTACCGGGGCTTCATCCAGTTCCTGCTGGACGGCGGCCACTACACGTGGTTCGCGCCGCTGGTGGTCTGGGGTGAAATCCTGGTGGGCCTCGCCCTGATCCTGGGCGCCTTCACCGGCATCGCGGCGTTTTTCGGCGGGTTCATGAACTTCAACTTCATGATGGCCGGCACGGCCAGCACCAACCCGCTGCTGTACACTATCGCCATCTTGCTGATGCTGGCCTGGAAAGTGGCCGGCTACTACGGTCTCGACCGGTTCCTGCTGCCCCGCATCGGCACGCCCTGGGGCAAAGTCTCGACGCGCTAGGCGGCGCGTCCTCGCGGCCGCCCGGCGGCCTCCCGAACCAATCCGGGTCGCGGCGCATACAGTAGCTCCACGATACTACCCGGTCGGGAGGGAGGCCGTCCTCGGGCGGCCGTACGCCATTGGATCAGCTCGTTTCCCCGCGATTGAACGAACATGAGTCGGAAGGCGCCATGCTTCTGCGCCAGGCCCTGGCCCTCAACCCGCTGGGCGGCGGCCGCCGCAATGCGCTGCGGGCCGTGCGGCTGCTGGAGCAAGGGGCCGAAGCCGATCCGGACGATCCGATTTACCCGTACTGGTGCGGCGTCATTTACCGCTCCTTCGGGCTGTGGGAGAAGGCCGCCCACTACTTTCAGCAGGCCCTGGACCGGCGGCCGGACCACGGGCCGAGCCGGCTGGAGCTGGCGTGGGTGCACATGCAGTTCCGCGGCTTTGACCAAGCCCGGGCCGTCCTGGCCGACCTGCTCGCGGCCCCTGCGGGCGCGGACGCCGGCGGCGCGCCGGATCTGCGGCACGACTGGCGCCTTCATCGCATGAAGGCCGTCCTGCTGCTGGAGCAGGGCCGGCCGCTGGAAGCGTTCGACGCGTATCCGCCCAATCCGCCGGAAGAGATCCACGTCACCCAGTGGTGGCGGGAGTACTTGTACATGGCCGAGGCGGCCGGGGGCCTGCGGGGCGCCGGCGGCAACGCGGCCGTGGTGCTTCGCCGCCTGGAGCAGCGCCGTTCCGAGCTGGAAATGCTCTTCGGCGCCGACGGCCGCCACGGAGCCGCCGCCGAGGAGCTGCATCAGTTCCGGGCCCTTTTGGCGCGGCTGGCGGCCGCAACCGGCGACGCGGACAAAACCAATGAGTACCGCGCCCTGGTGCCCCGTTCGTCCAGCGCCTACAAACCGATTCTGGACATGTCGCTGCGCCTGGCCGACGCCGCGGCCCGCAACGCGCTGCAGCAGGGCGATCTGGACAAAGCCATCCAGCTTTGGAACGAGGCGCTGGAGGAAGACCCCGACAACGCCTCCCGCCGCATCTGGCTGGTGCACGCGCTGTCCCGGCGGGCCGAGGAGCTCTGGGAAGCGGGCGACGCGGAAGGCGCCGTGGCCTTCTGGTCCGAAGCCCGCCGGCGGGACGTCACCTCCCGCGAACTGCTGCACAACCTGGCCGTGGGCTGCGAGCGGCTGGGCCGCTGGGCCGACGCGAACAAATGCCGCGAAGCGCTGCTGCAGTCCTGGAGCGAGCCCGGGCGCGGCGGGGCCGGACAGCCCCGGCCCGCGGCCGATGCCGGCCGGGGCGCCGCATCCTCCCGCACCGAAGGAGAAGCCGCCCGCGGCGCCGACCGGGGCGCGCTGCTCTTGAGCATGGCCGAAAACGCCGTCCGGGCCGGCCAGCCCGCCGAAGCCCGGCGCCTGCTGGAGGCCGCGCGCGCCGCCATCGTCCCCAGCGCGGAGCTGCTGACCCGGGCGGGCCTGCTCTACGCGTCCCTGGGCGACGGCGACAAAGCGATGGAGGCGGCCTTGGGCGCGCTGGAGGTGCAGCCCGGCTACGACCCGGCCATCCAGTGCCTGGTGCACGCGACGCGCCTGCCGGGCGTGAAAGACGTGGCCGCGCTGAACGCCATGGCCCACGCGCTGCAGGCTGTTCCCGCCGGCAGCCCGGTGTTCCGCCACTGGCGCCGCCGCATGCTGGAATACGGCCGCCGGGCGCTGGAGACCGGCGCGGCCGACGACGCGATGGAAGCGTTCGCGTCGCTGCTGCTGGCCGACTCGGGCGACATCGACGCCTGGCTGTGGGCCGGGGCCGCCCACATGAAGCGGGGCAACGCCACCGGCGCCGAGGACTGCTTCGCCGAAGCCATCCGCCTGAATCCGGAGCGGGCCGAGACGTACATCGACCTGGGCGCGCGCTTCCTGGCCGAAGGCGACCGCGCCCAGGCCGAACGCTACTTCGAGCAGGCCGTCCAGGCCGCCCCTGGGCCGCCCACCCACGTCACCATCGGCGAGCTGTGCGCCCACATCGGCGTGCCGGATCTCGCGGAACACCACCTGCGGGCCGCCCTGACGGGCGACAAAGACGCGGAGCCGTTTCTCGTGCGGGCCATCTGCGGCCTGCTGGAGACGGGCAACGAAGAGCGGGTGCGGCCGTTCCTGGAGGAAGCCCACAAGATCGCGCCCGACGCGGTGCAGCTGCGCATCCTGGTGGCCGTGCAGCACCTGCGGCATCAGGAGTGGATGGAGGCCGACGAAAGCCTGCGGGAGGCTCTGCGGCTGGCCGAAGAACGCCAGGACGCGAAACTTCTCGAGCACGTCGCGTTTTTCCGGCAAGCCCTCATCTTGCTGCGCACCGTCGGAAAAATCGACGAGCGGGTCTTCCAGGCGCAAATCCGGGCTCTGCTGGAGCAGTGGCTGGCCGAAACCGCGGCCGGCGAGCCGCCCTCCGACGAGCTGACGGTGGAGCCCGTCGAAGCGCTGCTGGCCCGGGTGCCCGAGCCGGTGGACCGCCGGCCGGTGCCGCTGCCGCCGCCCGATGAGCACCCAGACGAGCCCGTCCCGGCCGGGACGGGCGCCGATGCCGGCGCCGCCCGACACGACGCCCCGGGGCCGTTCGCGCCCGCTCCGCTGGACCTGACGTTCTTCCTGGACCTCACGGTGCCGCCGGTGGGCCGGGCCGCGGCCCGCTGAGGGCCAGCCGACTGATCGCGGAAAGAGGGGACGCCCGGTGGCCGACGACAACCGCGTCGCCATCCGCACGGCCGGGCCGGACGACGCCGACGTCATCGCCGACATTACGCGGACCGCTTTCGGGCAGTTCGAGGGGCGGGTGTATCCGCCCTTTCGCGCCCACGCGCAGACGCCGGCCCACGTGCGGTGGGAAATGGAAGCTAAAGGATTCGTCTACGGACTGGCGCTGGTGGACGGCAGACCCGCGGGCCACGTGCGCTGGCGCCTGCGCCCCGGGTACATGCACGTGTCGCGCCTGGCCGTCCTGCCGGAATGCCGGGGCTTCGGCGTGGGCCGCCGCCTGATGGCCTGGGCGGAAGAGGAAGCCCGCCGGCGGCGGGTGCGCGTCCTGCGGGGAGAAGTGCGCACCGCGCTGACGGACGTGCTCAAGTACTACATGGACATGGGCTACCGGGTCATCGGCTACGCTTCGCTGCACGGGGTGCCCCGGTGCCTCACCTTGATCGAAAAGCGGCTTTCGTACCGGCGGCAGACGGCCCGGCCCGCTCGGCCCGAGCGCGAGGAGCGCACGGACGACGCCGCGGCCTCAGCGGCCGAGGAAGCCGCATGGGTGGACGAAGCCCGCATTTCACCCCGGCTGCTTCACCCGGCGCTGGCCAGGCTCATCGGACCCCCGGCCCAGCGTTCGAGAAGAAACCGCAGGTAAACGTCGGGGCGGCGCAAGGAAGCGGCGACGGCCCGCACCAGCACCGCTTTGGCCACGGGCAGCTCGGGCACGGGGCCGTCTTCGCCCAGCGCTTCCTCGAGCAGCGCCTCCAAGATGCCGCGCAGAACGGCGCCATCGCCGGGCGCCGGGCCCGGGCCGCCGGCGCACCGCGGCGGCCCACGCCCGGTAGGCCGCGGCGTCCGGAAACAAGGCGCGGGGCGGCCGCGCCGGCAAACGCAGCGCCGTCACCCACGCAACCAGGTCCGCCGCCTCCGGCTCGCC
>QGSR01000136.1 GCA_003387805.1 Bacillota bacterium
TGGCCGGGCTTGACCACGTCCTCCAGCGCCTCCAGGCAGAGCGCCGTCGTCGGGTGATAGCCCGTGCCGAAGGCCATGCCGGGGTCCAGCTCGATGACGAGGCGCTGGCCCGGATCGATATCGATCCATGCCGGTTTCACCAGCAGGCGCCGCCCGAGCTCCAGGGGACGGTAATGGCGCTTCCAGCTCTCGGCCCAGTCTTCGTCGTCCACCCGGGCCACGGTGACCCGGGCGGCCCCCGGATCAAGCCCGAAGCCGGCCAGCGCCGCCACCCGGCGCTGCACGGCGTTCGCCGCCTCGGGTCCCGCCTCGGCCAAGTAGGCGGTCACCACCGGACCGGAGCCGTCGGTGCCGACGGCCACGCCCCGGGCGCCCATGTCCAGCAAAATCTGCACTACCGCCTCCTCGGCCTCGGAAGACGTGTGCACGTTGATTTGCGTCCACTTCATGGCCTCCGCGCTCCCCCGCTTGCTCGGCGCGCCGTGGCTTCGCGCGCCCCGCGCCCGAGCCCGTGCGCCGGCCCGCGCCTACTTGGCCTGGCGCCCGCCGGAAAAGGTGTCCCGCATCGTGTCGCCCAGCTTGCGCATGGTGTCCCGCAGCTTCTCCGCGGCCGAGCGCCCGCCGCCGGCCTCGTCGCCGGTGGCTTCGGCGAACCGCAGCAAAATGTCTTTCTGCTGCTGGGTCAGCCGGCGGGGCACCTCGATTTTCACCCGCACCACCTGGTCTCCCCGGCCGAAGCCGCCCACCCGAGGCACGCCCTGGCCCCGCAGCCGGAATTCCGTCCCGTGCTGGGTGCCTTCGGGAATTGTCAGCTTGTGCGTGCCCTCCAGCGTCGGCACTTCGATCTCCGCACCCAGCGCCGCCTGAACAAAGGAAATCGGCTGTTCCAGGATGATGTCCGCGCCCTCGCGGACGAACAGCTTGTGGGGCCGGACCCGGACGCGAAGATAAAGATCTCCGGGCGGGCCGCCGCGCTGACCCGCATCGCCTTCTCCGCTGAGCCGGATGCGGTAGCCCGTGTCGATGCCCGCGGGAATGCGCACCCTGATGCGCCGGCGCTCCTCGGTGATTCCCCGGCCGCCGCAGCGGGTGCACGGCTTCTCCGGAAACTTGCCCTCTCCCCCGCAGCGGCCGCACGTGGTCGCGGTGACGAACTGCCCGAAGGGCGTCTGCCGGGCGTGCCGCACCTGCCCGGTGCCGCCGCAGTCGGGACACGTGACGATGGGCGTGCCGGGCTCCGCGCCGTTGCCGTGGCAGCGGGAACACGTCTCCCGGCGGGGCACCTCGAAGGTCCTCTCCGCGCCGAAGACGGCCTCTTCGAACTCGACGACGATCTCCATCTCCAGGTCCCGGCCCCGTACCGGCCCGCGTCGGCGGGCCCGGGGACCGCCGCCCATGAACGTCTCGAAGATGTCGAAGATGTCGCCGAACCCTTCGAAGCCGGGGAAGCCTTCGGACGGATCAAAGCCGCCGAAGCCGCCCGCGCCCTGCGGCCCGTCAAAGGCCGCGTGCCCGAACCGATCGTAGCGGGCGCGCGCCTCGGGATCGGTCAGCACCCGGTGGGCTTCGTTGATTTCCTTGAACTTTTCCTCCGCGTCCGGGTCGTCTTTGTTCACGTCCGGGTGGTATTGGCGCGCGAGCTTCCGGTATGCGCGCCGGATCTCCTCGGTCGTCGCGTCCCGGCTGACGCCCAGGATCTCGTAGTAGTCTCGTTTGCTCGCCACCCGCTACACCGCCTCCGCCGCGCCCGGCGCCCGCCGGGCGCGGGCACGCAAAGCGGGAAGCTTACGCTCCCCGCGGTTCGTCGTCTTGGGAGACCTTGTACTCGCCCTCCACGGTCGTGCCGTCGGCCGTGCCGCCGCCCGCGGCGTCCGCGCCGGCGGTCGTCCCCGCGCCCGCCTGCCCCGTCTGGTACGCCCGCTTCGTCAGCTCGTGCACCGCGGCGCTGAGCTTTTCCAGCGCGTCCTTGATGGCCTGCGCGTCGTCACCGGCCATGACTTCCTGCAGTCGCTTCTTCGCGTCCTCGATGGCCTGCCGGTCGGCGTCAGTGGCCTTGTCGGCCAGATCCTTGAGGGTGCGGTCCGCGGAGTAGATGAGGCTGTCCGCCTGGTTCCGCAGTTCGGCCAGCTCCCGCTTCTTCTTGTCGGCCTCGGCGAACTGTTCGGCCTCCTTGACCATCCGCTCGATGTCTTCCGGCGAAAGGCCCGTGGACGACGTCAGCGTCACCTGCTGCTGGCGGCCCGTGGCCAGGTCTTTGGCCGACACTTTCACGATGCCGTTGGCGTCGATGTCGAAGCTGACCTCGATCTGGGGCACGCCGCGGGGCGCCGGCGGGATGCCGTCCAGCATGAAGCGGCCCAGCGTCACGTTGTCGGCGGCCATGGGACGCTCCCCCTGCAGCACGTGAATCTCCACGCTGGTCTGGTTGTCCGCGGCGGTGGAGAAAATTTGCTTGGCCGTGGTCGGAATGGTGGTGTTGCGCTCGATGAGCTTCGTAAACACGCCGCCCAGCGTCTCAATGCCCAAGGACAGCGGCGTCACGTCCAGAAGCACCAAGTCCTTCATCTCGCCGGCCAGCACCGCGGCCTGGATGGCCGCGCCCATCGCGACCACCTCGTCGGGGTTGACGCCTTTGTGGGCCTCCTTGCCCACCAGGTCCTCAATGGCTTTCTGCACGGCCGGAATGCGGGTGGAGCCGCCCACCAGGATCACTTTGTCGATGTCGGACGGCTTCAGGCCCGCGTCCTCGATAGCCCGGCGGGTGGGGCCCAGCGTCTTTTCGACCAGGTCGCGGGTCATCTCCTCGAACTTGGCCCGCGTCAGCGTCGTCTCGATGTGCAGCGGCCCCTTGTCGCTCATGGAGATGAACGGCAGGCTGATGTTGGTGGTCAGCACGCCGGAAAGCTCGATCTTCGCCTTCTCGGCCGCCTCCCGCAGGCGCTGCATGGCCTGGCGATCCTTGGTCAGGTCGATGCCGTGCTCGTTCCGGAACTGCTCCACCAGCCAGTCGACGATGCGCTGGTCGAAGTCGTCGCCGCCCAGGCGGTTGTTGCCGCTGGTGGCCTTCACTTCGAAGACGCCGTCGCCGATTTCGAGAATGGAAACGTCAAAGGTGCCGCCGCCCAGGTCAAAAACGAGGATCGTCTGGTTGTCCTCTTTGTCCAGCCCGTACGCCAGCGACGCGGCCGTGGGCTCGTTGATGATGCGAAGCACTTCCAGCCCGGCGATGGTTCCCGCGTCTTTGGTCGCCTGGCGCTGCGCGTCGGTGAAATACGCGGGCACGGTGATGACGGCCTTCTTCACCTCGGTGCCCAGGTACTTCTCGGCCTCCGCCTTCAGCTTCTGCAAAATGAACGCGGAGATCTGCTGGGGCGTGTACTCTTTGCCGCCCACGTTCACCTTGTAGTTGGTACCCATGTGGCGCTTGATCGACTGCACCGTCCGTTCGGGGTTGAGGACGGCCTGGCGTTTGGCCGGCGCGCCCACCAAGAGCTCGCCTTCCGCGGTGAACGCGACCACCGACGGCGTGGTGCGGCCGCCTTCGGAATTGGGGATGATCACGGGCTCGCCGCCTTCCATGACGGCGACGACGGAATTGGTCGTTCCCAGATCGATGCCGATGACCTTGCTCATCGTCGTTCTCCTTTCAAGGGTGCCACCGTGTCATTCAGCTTGCGCGACCTTCACCTGGCTGGCGCGCAGCAGCTTGCCGTGAAGCTGATATCCCCGGCGATATTCTTCGACGACGAAGCCGTCGGGCGTGTTTTCGTCGGGTTCGGCCCGGGCCACGGCTTCCATGGTATTCGGGTCAAACGGACGCCCCTGCGCCTCGACGGCCTGCAGGCCGTGGCGGGCCAGCACGTCGTGCAGCTGTTGGTGGATGAGTTTGACGCCTTGGCCGAAGGGCCCCTCCAGCGCGTCGCCCGCGGCGGCCAAAGCCATTTGAAGATGGTCCAGCACCGGCAGGAGATCCACGATCAGCGCTTCGGCCGCCGTGGCCCGCACCGCCTCCTCGTTTTGGCGGGTGCGGCGGCGGAAGTTGTCAAAATCGGCCAGCAGGCGCACGTAGCGGTCGGACAGCTCGCGGTTCAGCGCCTCCAGCTCCTCGATGCGCTGCTTCAGAGCGGCCTCGTCCTCCGCGTCGTTCCCGTCGGGCTCGCCCCGGGGCGCCTCCGCCGGCGCTTCCGCTTCCGCCTCGGCCGGACGCTCCTCCTCCGGAACGCCGGCGTCCCGAGCCTGGTCATCCGCCGGCGGCGATTGATGGGCGTGCAGTTTTGACACGTTTATCAACACCTTTGAACAACAAAAGTCCCTCGTCGCGTGAGCGCAGCAAGGGTGCCAACTCATTATAATGGACAGGTTTGGGGAAGTCCACGACGCCCCGGCCCGCGGCCTCGCGGCCGGGGCCGGCGGGGACGGCCGTCAGCCGCCCCGCACCAGGCCCAGCAGCGTGTCGCTCAAGTGGTCCGCCACGTACTCCACCATGCCGACGGCTTTCGAGTACTCCATCCGCGTCGGGCCCAGCACGCCGATGGCGCCGATGACCTCGCCGTTCAGCGTGTACGCCGACACGACGACGCTGCAGTCCCGCAGCTCCGGCACCGGGTTTTCCTGGCCGATGATGACCGTCGCGGACGAAGAGCGCGCGCCCAGAGAAAGCACCTGGTACAGCACGTCGCGCGCCTCCAGCATGGCCAGCAGCGACTTGGCCCGCTCGATGTCCCGGAATTCGGGCTGGCTGAGGATGTTGAGCGTGCCCTCCAGGTAAACCCGCTCCGAGCTTTGGTGCGCGATGCCGTCGGTCAACAGCTCCGCCACCGCATCGTAGAGGTCCGCCGAGCGGACGCTCTCTTTGATGGCGCCCAGCGCATCCCGGGCGATGTCGCCGAAACGCACGCCGAACAGCAGGCGGTTCAGCTCTTCGGCCATGCGGGTGCACGCTTCGGGCGTGACGCCCCGGCGAACCTCCACGACCCGGTGCTGCACGAAGCCGGGATCCGAGACGATGACGGCCAGGACGTGAGTCTCGTCCAGAGGCACCAGCTCGATGTGCCGGAAATAGCTGGCCTCCACGCGGGGCGCCGCCACCAGGGAGGCGTAGTTGGTGGCCTGAGCGAGAAGGCGCGCCGCCTCGTGGATGACCTCCTCGGTGATGACGCGGACCGCCCGCGCCCGCCGGACCAGGGCGCCGTGTTCGCCGGGCCCCGGCTCCCACCGGGTCATCAGCTCGTCGACGTAGTAGCGGTAGCCTTTGTCCGACGGAATGCGGCCCGCGGACGTATGGGGCTGGTGCAGGTAGCCCGCCTCTTCCAGGTCCGCCATCTCGTTGCGCACCGTGGCCGGGCTGACGCCCAAATTGTGCTTGCGCACGAGATTGCGCGAGCCGACGGGCTCCGCGGTCTCGATGTAATCGTCGGTCAGGGCTTGCAGCACCCGTCGCTTGCGTTCGTCCAGCACCACGGGGACGCCACCCCCTTCCTTAGCACTCTACGCACCCGAGTGCTAAATCCCTCTTCTCCAAACATAACACCAGCTAGGAAGCGTTGTCAACGCTGCCGTCACCCGCGCCCGGCGCTCGCGCAGGGGCGGCCCCGCCGGGAGGAATCGCCGACGGGATTGACA
>QGSR01000438.1 GCA_003387805.1 Bacillota bacterium
CATGGGGGGTGCCGTCCAGGCGCAGTTCGCGGCGCAGGCGCTGGCGGTCGGGCGAGGGATGCGCGCGGTCCCGGCGTGCGCCCGTCAACGGGCGGCGCCGTCGTGCCGGTGGTGCGGACGGCCTGCTTGGCGCGGACGGGCCGGAGCTGCGCACGGCGTGCTTGGCGCGGACGAGCAAGGCGGCCGCGCTTTCCTACCGCCGCGATTTCCTGCCGCGTGGAAGGAACCGCCCGGGACATTGCGGAAACCGTTTGCGGCGCAGGATAGCAGTGCGCCGGCCTGCGGCCGCGCCATGGGGCCTGTGGCATGCGGTTTGCGGCATGCGGCATGAAGCATGCGGCATTCGGCCTGCGGCCCGTGGCGTCCGGCATTCGGTATGTCGCGTGCGGGGCCGGCGTTGACAAGGATTGGCGGAGGTGGGCCGTGGACACGTTGCTGGCAGCCATTGACGGCGGCGGAAGCAGCACGAGGGTGTGGGTGCTGAGCGCGGCGGGCGAGTTTTTGGCCGAGGGCCGGAGCGGCCCGTCGACGGTGACGGTGGTGGGCGCGGAGGCGGCCGGGCGGGCCGTTGCGGAAGCGGCCCGGGCCGCGGGGCTGTCCACAGGCGATTGGCCGGGCGGCGGGGCCAACGTGGCCGTGGTGGCCGCCATCATGGCCGGCGTCGAGACCGAGCCCGAGTACAGCCAGTTCTTGGCGGAGCTGCAGCGGCGGTTTCCGGACAGCGCCGTCGTCCTTCGGCACGACGCCACCGGCGCGCTGCTGGCGGGCACCATGGGCGATCCCGGCGTCATGATTTTGTCCGGCACCGGCTCGGTGTGCGTGTCCATGGGACCCGGCGGCGAGCTGGTGCGGGCCGGCGGCTGGGGCCACGTCGTGGGCGACGAAGGCAGCGGCTATTGGATCGGCAAAGAAGCGATGCGGCGCGCCATCCGGGCCGCGGACGGGCGGGGCCCCGCCACCGCGCTTACCGAGAGGCTGTGCCAGGCCGCCGGCGTGAAGCACATTTTGGACGTGTTCGGCCCCGTCACCCGGGGCGATTTCGACCGGCCGTGGATTGCCCGGCTGGCCCCTTTGGTCGCGCAAACGGCGGCCGAAGGCGACCCCGTGGCCAACGCCATCATGGACGAAGCCGCGTACGAGCTGGCGCTGCACGTTGCGTCGGTCATCCGACGCGCGCCGTGGTTCGCCGACGTGGACGCAGTGCCCACCGTGACCGCCGGCGGGGTTTTCGGCTTGGGCGCGGACTGGTACCACCGCGTCAAGCAGGCTTTGGCCCGCGAGGCGCCCCGGGCCAGGCTGACGGTGTGGGTCAAAGAACCGATCCTCGGCGCCGTGTACCTGGCCCTCAAGGAGCTCTACGGCGACATCCCCGGCCACGTCCGGCAACGGCTGGTGGAGCTGCGGGCGCGGTACGTGGAGCCGATTGCGTGACGCCGAGCCGAGAGGCCGGGCCGAAAGGCCGGTGCCAAGAGGCCGGTGCCGATAGGCCATTGCCGAAAGGCCGGTGCCGGAAGGCCCATCTCGGAAAGCCCATGCCGGAAGGTCCATGCCGGAAGGACGCCGGCGGGCCGGCGGTTCCGGGGGGGGAGCCGGGTGTGCCCTGCCGGCGCGGGCCCGGGGCTTAACATGCGCGGCGGGGGTTTTCCCAACGGCCGGTATT
>QGSR01000137.1 GCA_003387805.1 Bacillota bacterium
CGGCGGCGTCGGGACGGCCGTGGTCCGCGCCGGTCGCGGGCTCGCCTGCCGGCGCGGCCGACCCGTCGGCCGCGGGGGGCCGCGCCTCGTCCTCCGCCGGTGCGGGCGCGGCCTCCGGCGCCGCTTGGGCCGGCTCCGGGGGCTCGGGCTCAGGCTCCGGCTCGCGCACCGGCTCCGTCGACGGTTCGGGCTGCCGCGCCGGCTCCTCCTCCGGCCGCGGCGTCGCCGAGATTTCGAAACCGCCCTGTTCGCTGGTCAATATCTCCTCGCCGGCCCCCGCCGCGGGCTCGGGCTCCGGCTGCGGTTCCGGCGCGGGTTCGGGCTCGGGTTCGGGTTCCGGCGCGGGCTCGGGCTCCGGCGCCGGCTGCGGCTCCGGTTCCGGTTCGGGTTCCGGCTCCGGCTGCGGTTCCGGCGGCGGCGGCGCGGGCCGCTCCTCCACCGGGGGCTCGGGCGCCGGCGGCGCCGCGGGCTCCACCGGCTCCTGGACCCGCACTTCCGGTTCCGGTTCCGGGTCAGGCTCCGGCTCCGGCGTCTGCTCCTGGCGCGGCGGCCGCTCCTGCAGCGGCGCCGAAGGCCGCGGCGGCCCCGGCGGCTGCACGGCGGGCTGTCCCTGGATGAGGACCAGCTCTACGATGCCGCCGTCGTCCAGCCCGATGCCTTCCACAAAAGCCGAACGCCACGCGGGCCACAGCCAGATGACCAGCGCGTGCAAGATGACGGAAACCAGGAGGAACCAGCCCAAAAATGATTGCTCTTCGTATTCATCGCTGAACAAGCGGCATCCCACCTGCCTGCCCCGGCATCTACCGGCGGCTCTCCACGCTGAGGGCCAGCCGGTGGCCGCCGCCCGCCCGGGCCGCGTCCATGGCGCGGACCACGTAGTCGTACTCCACCCGCCGGTCGGCGGACACGATGACCAGCGTGTTCGGGTTGGACTGCACCGCGGCCCGCACCCGCGCCTGAATCTCCGCTTCGGACACCGCCTCGCCGTTGAGGAACATGGTGCCTTGCTGCGTCACGGTGATGCGCAGCTCCGCCTGATCGTGGGTCGCGCCCGTCGCGGCCTGCGGCAGGTTCACCTCGATGCCCAGGGGATCGGTGCGAAACGTCGTGAACACGATGAAGAACACGACGAGAATGAACATGACGTCGATGAGAGGGAGAATCTCCACCCGCGGCGGCCGGCGCCGTTCACGAACGAGGGCCACGGCTACTCACCCCGCATGGTGGTAACCAGCTCGATGATTTCGCCGGTGCGGCGGTTCATGTCTGCGACCCGCCGGTCGATGATGCTGCTGATCCAGTGGTACACCGCCATGGACGGGATGGCGATGACCAGACCGGCGGCCGTCGTGATGAGCGCCTCCGCAATGCCCACGCTCAGCGCCTGGGGCGACGCCAGGCCCTCCAGAGCCCCCAGCACGTTGAAGCTGCGGATGATGCCCGTCACCGTGCCCAAAAGCCCCAGCAAGGGCGCGATGGTGACCACCGCGTCCAGCATGACCAGCCGGCGCTCCATTTTGTACAGCTCCACCCGGCCTACGTCATCCAGCTTTTCCCGCAGCTCGTCGGGCGGCAGGTCCGAGTAGGCGATGGCCGTCGCGATGAGGGCCGCCACCTGGCCGCGCGACCTTTTGGCCACCTGCACCGCCTGCATCAGTTTGCCTTGGTTGAGGTTCAGACGCACTTCGTCCATGAGGTCTTCCGAGTCGACCCGGGTCCGGTACAGGTACCACAGGCGCTCCAGCGACACCGCCAGCGCCAGCACCGAGGCCAGCAGCAGCGGGTACATGACCGGGCCGCCCTTCACGATGACGTCGACCATATGTCCGCGCCGTCTCCCTTCACCGCAACAGGGATGTAGTGACAGTTTCCGAGCAATTATGGCGCTTTCTTCTACATGTCCGCGGCGATTCCTTGTGCCCGGCGGACATTAACCGAATGAAACTCATCCCTTAAAATTCGCATCAATACTATACGAACGCTCCTTCCGGGTGGGATGCTCCGGGTCAGGAACCCTTCGCTCTTGAAGCCCGCCTTGCGGTAGCTCGCGATGGCCTGCCTGTTGGAGGCCAGCACGCGCACGTATACCCGCGTCAGATTCAGCCGCTCGAAGGCGTAGGCCAGCATCAGACGCACGGCCTCGGTGCCCAGGCCTTTCCCTCGGAGCGACGGCTCGCCGATGCGCACCCGCAGCTCCGCCTCGCCGCTGCGCCAGGCGATATGATCCAGCTCGATGTCGCCGATGAGGCCCACCTCGGCCGCCTCGATGCCGAACAGCTGCCAGTGCCGGTGGCTTTGCAGCCGTTTGTGCCAGAGCGCGCACTCCTCCAGCGTGGTGGGCCGCGCGCCGCCCGCCAGCTCGTTCAGTCCTTCATCCAGGTTCCACTTCACCAGCAGAGGAAAGTCTTCGGGGGTGACGGGCCGCAGGGCCACTCGCCGGCCGCGCATGACGTACATGATTCGGTCGTCCTCTCCACGTGTGTTTGCTTCGTCGACGGCTCCATAGCCACGCCGGGGGACGATGGGACGGCGCGCCGCCGCCGGGCGCGCTGTTCTTTTGACCTATGAAGGGAGTTCGACCGGCCGGGGGCGCCGCCTTTAAGAAAATTTAGGGGAAGCAGGATGGCCGCGGGGAGACGTTTCACGAGAAGGCATCGCGAAAGCGGCGCAAAAGGCGCCGCTCCGTGCGGGACACGTGGGGCTGGGAAACGCCCAGAGCACGGGCTGTCTCGGCCTGGGAAAAACCTTCAAAGAAGCGCAAGAGGATGAGGCGCCGCTCCCAGTCCGCAAGCTGCGCCAAGGCCGCTTTGAGGGCCGCGTTCTCCACCAGGCGCTCCTCCCCGCCGTCCGCGGGCAGCCGCTGCGCCAGCGGGGCCGCGTCGGCGCCGGCGCCGGGCGGAGGCTCGTCCAGCGACGCCACGGGCCGCTCCGCGGCCAGCGCCTCGGCCACGTCCTCGGGCGAAACTTGCAGCTCGCCCGCGATTTCGCCCACGGTGGGCTCCCGGGAGAGGCGCTGGGCCAGCGCCTCCCGGCAAGCCAAGGCCCGCCGCCGCACGTCCGCGAGCCCGCGCGGCAGGCGCACCGGATGCTGCTCCCGCGCCCAGCGGCGCATCTCGCCGATAATGACCGGCACCGCGTAGGTGGAGAAGCGCACGCCGCGGCGCGGGTCGAAGCCGTCCACGGCCTTCAGCAGCCCGATGCAGCCTGCCTGGAACAAATCGTCGTACTCCACGCCCGGGCGCTGGAGACGCCGCGCCGCCGCGCGCACCAGCCCCAGGTTCGCCCGGACCGCGGCCTCCCGGGCGCCGGGATCGCCCGCCTGCGCCCGCGCGAGCAGCCGGCCGCTGCGCTCCGGGGAAAACGGCGGCTCCACGCCTCGTTCCGCCGGCATGGGCCGTCACCGGGCGCCGGCCACCGCCGCGCGGGCCGGGGCCTTCACCATGACGACCCGTGTGCCCGCGCCCGGCCTGGAGACGACGTCCAGCTTGTCCATATACTCCTGCATAAACGTAAACCCGAGGCCCATCCGCTCGTCGGGCCGGGTGGTCCACTGGGGCCTGCGGGCCGCGTCCACGTCGGCGATGCCGACGCCGTCGTCGATGACCGTCAGCTTCAGCGCGCCCCCGCCGGTGACGCCCAGCTCCATGCGGATGACGCCGCCGCCCCCGGGGTAGGCGTGCAGCACCGCGTTGGAGACGGCCTCGGACACCGCCACCTTGATCTCGTCCAGCTCGTCCAGGGTGAAGTCCAGCCGCGACGCGAACACGGCCGCCGCGGTGCGGGCGAAGGCCACGTTGTCCGGTTCGGCCGGAAACTCCATCGTCACGTAGTTGACCAGCCGTTCGGGCGCCGTCGTCACGCCGACCCTTCCCCCTTTGCCACGGCCAGCGCTTCCCTCTGCGTGGCGGCCACGTGCATCACCCGCCATGCGCCGGCCATAGCCAGCGTCCGGTGCACGTGCGGGCGCGTCCCGAAGGCCACCACCCGGCCGGCCGTCGAGTGGCTGACGTCCCGGCAGCGGGCGAGGATGGCCCCGACGCCCGCGCTGTCGATAAAAGTCAGCCCACGCAAGTCCAGGATCAGGTGCCGCGGCCGCGGCGGCGCCTCCCACGCTCGGCGCACTTCGGAGCGAAACAGCTCCGCCGTGCGCAAGTCCAGCTCGCCCGTCATGCGGACGATGAGGCTGTCTTGTGACCGCCGCGTCGCGATGAGCACCCGCCGCACCTCCCCGGATTATGGTGAGAATATTCGCTTATTTCTGTCCTAATCCTGCCGCCGGGCCGCCTAATTCGCGCCGGCCGCGGACAAACTTTGCAGCAGCCGGCCCGCGGTGCGCACCACGATGGTCCACCACGAGCCCCGCGGCACCGCCGTCTTGACGACCACGTCCACGGCGCCCTCTTCCCGGCCGTCCACCACGGCCACCACTTCCCCGATGACCGCCCCCGCCTCCAGCGGCGCCAGCAGCCGGTCCGGCAGCGCCGTGCGCCGCTCGATGCGCACGTCGGCGCCCCGGGGCACCGTCACGTGCAGCGCGTCCTTCGCCACGGTGTCCACCGCGTCCAGCTCCCCTTTGGCCACGGGAACCCGGGCCACCGGTTCGTCCTCGTCCACCACCAGCCGGGCCTCGTAGCGACGAAAGCCCCAGTTCAAAAGGGCCCGGATGTCCTCGTCCCGGGCCTGGATGGACGGCGCGCCCAGCACCACGGCGATGAGGTGCAGATCGTCCCGCACGGCGCTGGCGGCCAGGCAGTAGCCCGCCTCCCGGGTGTAGCCGGTCTTGATGCCGTTGGCGCCTTCGTAAAAGCGGAGCAGGGAGTTGCGGTTCCAGAACTCCCGCTCGTCCCGGGTGCCCACCCGCACGCGATAGGGCCCGTACGTGGAGACGAGCTGCTCGAACATGGGCAGGGTGTAGCCGTAGCGGGAAATGAGGGCCACGTCGTAGGCCGACGTCACGTGGCGGCGCCCCGCCATGCCCAAATCCTCCGGGGGCAGGCCCGACGCGTTGCTGAAATCGGTGTTCCGGGCGCCCAGGGCGCGGCTGCGCTCGTTGATGAGCGCGGCGAAGGCCTCCTCGCTGCCGGAGATGTGCTCGGCCACCGCGACGGCCGCGTCGTTGGCCGACTCCACGGCGATGCCGTAAAGCAAGTCCTCCAGCGTCATCAGCTCGCCGACTTCCAGATACACCTGCGTGCCGCCCATGCCGGCCGCCCGGGCGCTGGTGACCACCAGATCGTCCAGGGCGACGCGGCCGTCCCGCAGCGCTTCCAGGGCCACCACCAAGGTGAACACTTTGGTGACGCTGGCCGGCGGCAGCGGCTCGTGGGCGTTTTTCTCGTACAGCACGCGGCCGCTGCGGGCGTCCATGAGGACCGCGGCGCGCGACTGGATGGGCAGCTCGTCCTGCGCGAGGGCCCGGGGCGACAAGCCCACCACCAGCGAAAGGGCCAGGAAAACGAAAAACAGGGGGAAAAAGGCCGTGGGCACGGCTCGGGCGGCGGCCCGCCCGGCCCCCCGGCCCGGCGCCGCCCCCGGCCCCGCCCAGCCCCCCCTCCCGCCAACCCCCATGCGCTGCGCCGCCCGCGGATCCCCTCCCCCGGCGGG
>QGSR01000138.1 GCA_003387805.1 Bacillota bacterium
CGGCCCCCGCCCCCCCCCCCGGCGAGGGGCGCCCCCCCCCCGGGCCCCCCGGTTTGGGCGCCGCCCCGGGGCCGCCCCCCGGCCCCGGCACCGGCCCCCGCCGGCGTCCGTGCTCGGCGGCACGCCTCGGCCGGCGCCGAGCCACGGGCACCGCGGTGCGCGCGGCCCGCGGGCCGCGGCCGGCCGCTCAGCGCTCCCGCTCCAGCGCCTGGTCCACCCGCTGCGCGGCCCGGTCCAGGAACGTCTGCACGCCGCCCTGGCGCTCCAGGCTGCCTTCGACGTACGCGGTCAGCACGTTCCGGAACTCGCCCATGACCGCGTTCTCAATGTCGCCCCAGACCGCCAGCGGCGGATAGGCCGTCGCGTAGCCGAGGGCCGTCTTGAACACTTGCCACACGCCCGTCTCGTAGTACGGGTCGGCGAAGGCCTCCAGCGTGGCCGGCAGCATCTTGGACAGATCCCGCGTGTACGCGACCAGGTTTTCCGGCCGCAGCAGGAACTGAATCCACTGCTTGGCCGCTTCCTGATGCGGGCTGGCCTTCAGGATGACCAGGTTGCTGCCGCCCGAGAACGCGGCCCGCCCCGCGGGACCCGCCGGCGGCTCCACGACGCCGTAGTGCAGCGACGGGTTCTCCACCTCGATGTCAGCGATGTTCCACGGTCCCATGAACGCCATGGCCACGTTGCCGTTGATGAACGCGGCGTCGGCCTGAGGCTGGTTGTACTCGGCCGTGGCCCGCGACGCGAGGCCCTGGCGCACCAAGTCCACGTAGTACTCCATGGCCGCCACGCCTTCCGGCCCGTTGAAGACGGCCTTGCGGGCCGACATGTCCACCAGGTCGCCGCCGTTGGCCCACAAAATGATGGCCCAGTTGTGGATCAGGTCCCACGCGTTGGTGCCGGCGATGGCGATGGCGCTGCCGGTGCCGTGGGTCTCCACGATGCGCCGGCCCACCTCCATGAGCTCCTCGTACGTCTGGGGCGGCTCCACGCCCGCGGCCTCAAACATGTCCTTGTTGTAGAACAACACGCGGGTCTCGGCGAACCACGGCACGCCGTAGTAGCGCCCCTGGTACGTCGTGGAAATGAGGTTGGCCTCCATGAACGCGTCCGCGCCGCCGAACTCGTCGATGTCCAGCTCCGACACCGCGCCGGTGGCGGCGAACTGCGGATTCCACGTGGTCCCCGCCTGGAACACGTCCACGCCCTCGCCGGTGATGAGCGCCGTGGAAATGCGGATCCACGCCTCGTCCCAGCCGACGATTTCGTAGTGCACCCGGATGCCCGTCTCCTCGTAGAACTCCTGCGTCTTCTGCTCCAGCCACGGCACGTGGATAATGTCCGGAGCGTTGGGCATCACCCAAAACGTGATCTCCTGCGCCTGCGCCGCCGCGCCAAAGGTCAGAACCATCAGCGCCGCGGCCAGCGCCCACGGCTTGCGAAGGCTGGTCACGACCTTTCCCTCCTCGCCTGTCGGTCTCGTTCTCTCCGGCTCCGTCCGGGAACGGCGCGGGGCCCCCCGCCCGCCCGGGCGAAGCCGCCCGCGGCAATCCTCGCTCTTCGCCTGCGTCAGCCACCGATGTCGTCATCGACCGGGCGCCGGCTGCCGCCGCTCCGCTCCGGCCTTCGCCCGGAACCGCGGCCATCCCGGCGCGGGCCTCACCTCCCTCGCCGCCTAGCCTTTCGTCGCCCCCGCCACCAGGCCGGAGACGATGTAGCGCTGCATGAGCGTGAACAGCACGACGACGGGAATGGACACGATGATGGAGGCGGCCATCATCATGGTCCAGCGGGCCTCGTGGGCGGTGATGTACTCCAGCAGCCCGATGGCCACCGTCTTCGTGCGGCGGCCCGTCAGCACCGAGGCGAACAAAATCTCGTTCCAGCCCATGATGAACGAGTAAATGCCCACCGACACCAGCCCGGGCCGGGCCAGCGGGAAAATCACCGAGAAGAGCGTGCGCACCCGGCTGGCCCCGTCGATGGCCGCCTGCTCGTCCAGCTCCGTCGGAATCGCGTCCAGGAAGCTGCGCAGCATGACGATGGAAAACGGCAGCGCAAAGGACGTATACGTCAAAATCATGCCGGGGTACGTGTCGCGCAGCTGAATACCGAACCGATGGTTGATCCACGTAAACAAGATGAAATACGGGATGACGAACAAGATGCCCGGCAGCATCTGCGTCGAAAGCACCGCCGCGATGTACACGTTGCGGCCCGGAAAACGGAAGCGGCTCAGCGCGTACGCGGCGAAGAAGGCCAGCAGCGTGGCGCACACCATGGTGCCGCCGCTGATGATGAGGCTGTGCACGAAGTAGTCCATAATCGGCACGGTGCGGTTGACGTTGCGGTAGTTGTCCAGGGTGAACTGGCGGGGAATCCACGAAGGCTCCATGCCCGGCCGGGTCACGTCCGCGGCCTGCAGCTCCACGCTGGACTTAAACGATCCCGATACCATCCACAAATACGGGATGAGCACCGTGACCAGCACCAAGGCCACGGCCGCGTAAAACAGCCCCGTGCCGGCGGCCTTCCGCCAGCGCGCCCTTCTGCGCATGCCGCTGCCCGCCGCCGTCCTCTTCGCCATGCTCTGCGCCACTTACATCTCCTCCATAGCCTGCCGCCGCAGCGCCCGCACGTAGAAGGCGGTAAAGATGAGCATGACCGCCATGACCGCCAGCGACATGGCCGAGCCCACGCCGAAGTGGAAGGCGGTGAACGTCTCCCGCAAAATGAGGGTGGACGGCACGTCGGCCGCGACGCCGGGGTCTTTGCCCAGCATGACGTAGAACTGATTGAAGGCGTTGTAATTCCACAAAATGGAGATGATAATGAGCGTCCGGGTCACGGGCGCGAGCATGGGCAGCGTCACGTAGCGGAACCGCTGCCAGCGGCTGGCGCCGTCGATGAGACTGGCCTCATACACTTCCTGCGGAATGCCCTGCAGCCCGGCCTGCAAAATCAACGCCGCGAAGGGCCAGCCTTTCCAGATGGCCGCGACCATCACGGCGTAGATGGAATTGGCGCCCACCAGCCAAATCGCGGGCTCGTCGATGATGCCCAGCGCCATCAGCCACTTGTTGACCAGCCCGATGCGGGCCTGGAAAATGAAGCGCCAGACGCTGTAGGCTACCGAATCCGGGGTGATGTAGGGCAGGAGAATCAGGCCCCGGACGAAGCTGCGCCCGGGAAACGGCCGCTGCAGGAGCAAAGCCACGGCCATGCCGATGACGTAGCCGGCCGCGATGGTGACGGCGCCGAAAAAGGTCACGTTCCACAGCGACCGCCAGAAGCGGGCGCCGATGCGCCCGTTGGGATCAAAGCCTTCTTTGAAGTTGTCCAGGCCGACCCAGGGCGCGTCGGTCCAGCTGGAGACGGTGAACAGGTTCACGTCCTTGAAGGCCACCAGAATACCGTTGACCATGGGGATGTAATGCACCAGCAGCATGGCCAGCACCGCGGGCAGGATGAACAAGTACGCGGTGCCGTACCGTTTCAGCGTGCGTCGCCAGCGAGTCATCAGCGGGGGTCGTGGCGCCGCGGGCCTCTGCTGCGGCCGGGCGCCGGGCACTGCACGGGCCGCCATGTCAGGCCGACCTCCTCACCACCAGCTCCGTGTCCAGCACGATGCGCTCGGTCTCCAGCGTCTGCCCCGCGGCCAGCCGGGTCACCATGCGAAAGGCGATGGCGCCCATTTCGGCCACCGGCTGCCGCACCGTCGTCAAAGGGGGCACCGCGGCCGCGGCCAGGGGCAGGTCGTCAAAGCCCATGACCGCCACGTCATCGGGCACCCGCAGGCCCGCTTCGTGCAGCGCCGCGACGGCGCCCAGCGCCATCAAGTCGTTGGCGCAGAAGATGGCCCGGGGCATGGGCTCTCCCGCGGCCAGCCGGCCGGCCACCGCCTCGTAGCCCGAGCGCTGCTCGAAGTCCCCGGGCCAGATGCGGTCCGACAAATCCCGGGCCCGGGCCAGCCCGGCCGCGAAGGCTTCGTGCATAGCCAGCATGAAACCCCGCACCCGGTCCATGGACGACTGAATGTTTTCGGGCCCCCGGATCATGGCGATGTCGTCGTACCCTTTGGCCAGCAGGTACTGCGCGGCCCGGTACGCCCCGCGCAAGTTGTCCACCACCACGTGGGGATAAGGGCTGCCCGCGTTGCGGTGGTCCACCACCACCACCGGCGGCGCCTCGGGATGGTCCAGCAGCTGCTCGTCCTCCCGCCAGCGGGGCGTAATGACCACCAGGCCCGCCAGCTGCGGCGTCTCCAGCGCCCGCTCGATGACGTTGTCGTGCGAGCGGCCGTCGGTGGTGTAAAACACCAGCCCGTACTCGTTCTGGTACGCCTCCCGCTCCACGCCCGCCAGCACCTCGCAGTAGAACGGCGAGCTGACGTGGGGCACGATCAAAGCGACCACGCCCGTCCCCGTCCTGGCCCGGCGCCGGGCCGCGCCGGTGTATCCCAGCTCGCCCGCGACACGGGTCACCCGCTCCCGCAGCTCCTCCGCCACGTGGGGGTGCCCGTTCAGCACTCGGGATACCGTAGCCGGGCTCACGCCCGCGGCTCTGGCGATGTCGCGCACCGTGGCCATTGAAACAAGCCCTTTCTGTTTCAGAAATGTTTCTTGCCGGATCATTCTATTCCCCGGAGACTTTTCCTGCTCGATTCACAAAAATTTTTCCTTGATCCGTCGATTCGGGAGGTGCGCACAAAGAAAGGCAACAGACGCAAAAAGGACACCGCCTTCCCGGCGATGCCCTCGCTTTCCTGCACCAAAGCTTGTACGGCCGGCCTGGCCGGCCCTGTGTTCGAAAACCGCGGCCTGCGCCCGGCGCCGTTTTACGCCCAGCGCCGCTTGGGCTTCCAGCGCCGGTAGCCTTTCACCGACTGCTCCTGCTGCACGCCCAGGTACATTTCCTGAACGTTTTCGTTGGCGGCCAGCTCCTGCGCGGTGCCCTCCAGCACGATGCGACCCGTCTCCAGCACGAAGCCGTACTGCGCCACCTGCAGCGCCATGCGGGCGTTTTGCTCCACCAAAAGAATGGTGGTGCCCTGGCGGTTGATCTCTTGCAGCACCCGGGCGATTTCCGACACGAGCCTGGGCGCGAGCCCTACCGACGGCTCGTCCAGCAGCAAAAGGCGCGGCCGGCCCAGAAGCGCCCGGCCGATGGCCAGCATTTGCTGCTCCCCGCCCGAAAGGGTGCCGGCCAGCTGCCCCAGCCGCTCCTCCAGCCGGGGAAACAGCGAGAACACCCATTCCAGGTCCCGCTTGACCCCGGCCGCGTTGCGGCGCCGGTAGGAACCCAGCTGCAGATTTTCCCACACGGTCAGCTCGGGGAACACGCCCCGGCCCTCCATCACGTGGGCGATGCCCAGGGCCGCGATGTCCTCGGGCTCTTTGCGGTCGATGCGCACGCCTTCGAACTCGATGGTGCCTTTTTCCGGCTGATCCGGGATGAGGCCGCTGATGGTGCGCAGCAGCGTGCTCTTGCCCGCGCCGTTGGAGCCCAGCACCACCGCAAACTGCCCTTCCTCGACGGTCAGCGACACGCCGTGCAGCACCGTCACCCGGCCGAAATACTGGCTTTCCACGTTACGCACC
>QGSR01000006.1 GCA_003387805.1 Bacillota bacterium
CACAACGGCGGGGCGGGCGTGGACGGGCCCCGGGGCGTGGCGACCGGCGGCGCCGGCATGGACGGGCCGCAGAGCGTGGCGACCGGCGGCGCCGCGGTCCGAAGCACCGCCGCCGGCCCGGCGGGCGCTCCCGTGGCAGGGCCCGGCGAGCCCCTGCTCGTTCTGGACGACGTGCACGTGTCGTACGGCAACATCAAGGCGGTACGCGGCATCTCAATGGAAGTGTACGAAGGGGAAATCGTCACACTGGTGGGCGCCAACGGCGCGGGCAAGACCACGACGCTGCGGGCCATCTCCCGCCTGATCCCTATTGCGCAAGGCTCCATGCGCTTCCGGGGCGTCGACTTGACGAAAATGCCCGCGCACCAGGTCGTGCCGCTGGGCATCTGCCACGTGCCCGAGGGGCGGGGCGTCTTCGCCAACCTGACGGTGCTGGAAAACTTGATGCTGGCCACCTACAGCCGCAAAGACCGCTCGCGGCCGTCCCAGGACCTGGAGCGGGTGTTTGCGACTTTCCCGCGGCTGGCCGAGCGGAAAAGTCAGCTGGCGGGCACCTTGTCCGGCGGCGAACAGCAAATGCTGGCCGTAGGCCGGGCGCTCATGACCGGTGGTGACTTGGTGCTGCTCGATGAGCCGTCCATGGGCCTCGCGCCCATCTTGGTCGAGGAGATTTTCCGCATCCTGCAGGAAATCAACCGCCAAGGCACCACGATCTTGCTGGTGGAGCAGAACGCCCGCATGGCGCTGCAAATCGCCGACCGCGCCTATGTCTTGGAGACCGGCGTCATCTCCGTCAGCGGCAGTGCCAAGGACCTGGTCGACGACCCGCGGGTGCGGGAGGCCTATTTGGGCGCGTAGCAGCGCCGGGGCCCGGGCGCCTGCGCGAACAGCAGGCAAGCTTCACAAACAAGCTTCACAAACAAGCCTCAAAGTTGAGGCTTGTGTTCGCGTGAACCCTCGAATTTGGGGCTTATCGAAAAAACAGGCCTCGAACTTGAGCCTTATTCGTCCGCGGCAGCGCCGACGGCGACTTTGGAAGAAACCTACAGCCCTTCCTTCGACGCCCAGCACGAAAACGCCCATAGGAAGCGGGTTTCTCGAACTCCCACTATCTGGTTCCATGGGCCTCCGGACGTTCGGGGCGCCGTCTCCGAGCGAATACGAACAAGCCTCGCCAGTGAGGCTTGTCTTCGTCTTAATCCTCAAATTTGAGGCTTAGCGAGACAACAGTCCTCGGATCCGAGGCTTGTCGCCGCCGCGCTTCACGCTCCCCGAACACGCAGCGGCTCCGGCGTCCGAGCCCCGGCCATGACGCAGGTAAAGCCCGCCTCCCATCGAACTAAAGCCAGTAACCATTTTCTGTCCGCGGTGCCGCGGGAGAAAGGGGATTCATGATGCGAAGGCGTGCAGTACCCGTCTTCCGGCCCCGACGCCGGCGGAGCCGATTTTGGGTCGTGCTCCTGAGCGTGCTGGTTCTGCTGGTCGTCGGCGCGGGCGTTATCGTCGGCGGCGGGTATTGGTATTTGTCCGGCTCGCTGCCCGAGCGGGACGGCACCGTGCATTTGCCCGGCCTCCGCGGCGAAGTGCGCGTCTACTGGGACGAGCGGGGCGTGCCCCACATCGAGGCCGCCAATGCGGAAGACGTGTTTTTCGCGCAAGGCTATGTGACGGCCCAGGACCGCTTGTGGCAGATGGACGTCTACCGCCGGGTGGCGGCCGGGCGCATGGCGGAAATCTTGGGCGAGTCGCAGCTGGAGCAGGACATGTTCTTCCGCACGCTGGGCTTCCGGCAAGCGGCCGAGGCCAGCCTGGCCGCGGCGGATCCCGAAGCGCTCCGCATGGCCGAGGCCTACGCCGCGGGCGTCACGGCCTACATTGAACACGCCCTGGCCAGCCGGCTGCTTCCCATCGAGTTCCGGCTGCTGGGCTACGAGCCCGAACCGTGGACGCCGGTGGACACGCTGCTCCTGGCGCGGCTGATGGCTTTCCAGCTCAGCGGCAATTGGCCCCAGGAAGTGGCCCGCTACCGCATCGCGGAACTGATGGGCTGGGACGTGCTGCACGAATGGCTGCCCGAGTACCCGTCCGTGGCGCCAACCATTACGACGTGGGCGCACATGACGGGCGCCGGCCCGGGGCTGCGAGACGAAGCGCCGTCCGCCGGGCTGGAAGACGACGAGCGGTCCCCGGGGCTGCTGGACGACGAGCCGACTCCCGGGCTGCTGCACGACGAGCGGACCCCTGGGCTGCCGGACGACGCGCCGTCCCCCAATCCGGGCGACGCGGAAGCCGACGTCCGGAACAACGAGGCGAGTGCCGACCACACCGGCCTCAACGAACCGGGCACGAACGGGACGGCGGCCGGGGCGGCGGCGGCGCTCGGCCCCGGCGCCAACAACGCGGCGGTCGGGGCCTTCTCGGCGCTCATTCCGCCTACGAGCGGGGCGGCCCAGGCCGTCCCGCAGCTCGACCCGGCCCGCGCCGCCGCGCTGGCGCGGCTCGAGCGGCTGACCCGGTTCGCCCCGCCGCCGTTTCTCGGCAGCAACAGCTGGGCCGTTGCACCGGCGAAAACGGCCACGGGCGGCGCCTTGCTGGCCAACGACCCGCACATGCAGTTCGGCATCCCCGCCCTGTGGCACCAGGTGCACCTGGTGCTCGAAGGCGATTTCAACGCCATGGGCATCAGCGTGCCGGGCATTCCCGGCATCGTCTTCGGGCGCAACGAACACATCGCCTGGGCCATCACGTCGCTGATGGCCGACAGCCAGGACTTGTTCATCCAGCGGCCCAATCCCGAGAACCCGAAGGAGTTTTTGTACCAGGGCCGCTGGGAGCCGGCCACGGTGCGCACGGAGCTGATCCACGTCAAAGGCCGCTCCGAGCCGGTGGTGTATGAAGTGCTGGAGACGGCGCGCCACGGCCCCGTGCTGAACCCCGTGCTGGACGACGCGGTGGCGGACGTGCTGTCCCTGGCGTGGACCGCTCTGGGCCCGACGCGGGAAATCAACGCGCTGCTGCCCCTCATGCGGGCCCGCAACTTCGAAGAGTTCGAGGCGGCGCTCGATCAGTGGGACATGCCGGCCCTGAGCATGCTGTACGCGGACGTGCACGGCAACATCGGCTACAAGGCCACGGGCCTTCTGCCCGTGCGGCCCGCGGGCAACGGCCGCTACCCGGTCCCCGCCTGGACCGGCGAAAACGACTGGCTGGGCACGATTCCCAAATCGGAACTGCCCCGGGCGTACAATCCGGAGGCCGGCTTCATCGTCGCGGCCAACAATTTGCCCGCCGACGCCGCCTACCCGCACTACATCGGCGACGAGTTCGCTCCGTGGCGGGCTTTGCGCATCACCGAACTGCTGGCCGCCGGCCACGGCTTCACGGCCGACGACATGCGGGCCATCCAGACCGACATCGTCAACACCCGCGCCCGCCACATGGCGCCCGTGCTGACGGCCGCGGTGGAAAACCGCCTGCGCAACGTCCTGCAAGCCGAGCCGGCCGAGACCGCGGCCCTGGACCTGCTGCAGCGGTGGGACTTCGTCGAGCGGACCGACGCCCCCGAGCCGTTCATCTGGCACTTGTGGCTCCAGGAGCTGGAGCGCATCGCCGTCCAGGAGCGCCTCGGCTTCGAACTGGACGACAACCTGCTGCTCGATCATTTGCTGCTGTCCATGCGCCGCTCGGAGCTGGAAGAAGTGGCGACCCGGGCCTTCCGCGACGCCGTGCGCCGCGCCGTCAGCCTGCAGGGGGACGAGCCGGCCCGCTGGCAATGGGGCCGCTGGCACCGCATGACGGTCTACCACCCCGTGGGCGAGTCGGTCTCGGTCCTGGGCGGGCTGTTCAACGTGGGCGACTGGCCTCTCCCCGGCAGCGCCGACACGCCGTACAACGCCAGCTTCGACGCCGAAACGGGGCTGGTCAACCACGGCGCCTCCTGGCGGGTCGTCGTCGACCTGAGCACGGGCGCCGGCCGCGACGTGCTCCTGCCCGGCAACTCGGGCCACGTCCTCAGCCCCCACTACAAAGACCAGGCCGAAACGTGGCTGGCCGGCCGGCTGTCCGAGCAGCAGTGGCAGCCCGAGCAGTACCGGCGCGGGCGGCTTCTGCGGCTGCTGCCTCCATAGCCGTCAAAGAGCGGCAACCGCTGGAAGCCGGCGGAAGGAGCCGGAAACAGGGGGAAGCAGCTGGAAACAGGCGAAAGGAGCCGGGAACAGGGGGAAGAAGCCGGAAACCCGCGTAAGCAACCGCAAACCGCAGGAAGCAGCCGCAAACCGCAGGAAGCAGCCGCAAACGGCAGGAAACAGCCGCAAACCACAGGAAGCGGCACCGGGCGGCGGGCGGACCTCCATCCGCCCGCCGCGCGGGAAGGCGGGCGCCCATCCGCCCGGCGGCGGCTTTATGTGGTAAACTATCCTTTGGAGGTGAAGCAGTCATGGCATTTCCCGCCGAACGCACCGGCGAAACGATTTACGTCGTCCGCGTCGAGTACTTGAACGGCAACCGGCATTACTTCGCCTTCACGGACGAAGAGGACGCTCGCGAATTCCGCGGTCGGGTGCGCGAAACCGGCTTCGGCCAGATCAAGCGGGCCGTTGACTTTTCCGTCCCGATGTACCGCCTCATTCCGAAGGACGAAGACTGACCCCGCCTTCCGCCCGGTTCACCACCAACAGGAACGTGGTCCCGTCCCCCGGGGACGCCGTCCCGAGTATGGTAAATCGACGGTCCCGTGCCGCCGGAGCCTCTCCTCCTCCTTTGCGGGTGCCCCCCGTCGGGCGGTGCGGGACCGTTGCCGCCTCCGCGGCGCCCCGGCCGCCGGCGCGGCGCCTCAGCCGCCGGCGCGGCAGTGACATGCGTTACATGACCTTCCTCGCTGCCGGACATGCTACCACCGGAGGTGATCCCGGTGAGCGAGTTTACGGTGGCCAGCGTCATCGAAGTCATCGGCGAGTCGACGGAGAGCTGGGAGGACGCGGTCAACAACGCCGTGGAAGCGGCGGCCAAGACCGTGCAGCACATTACCGGTGTTGAAGTGTTGAACCTGACGGCCACGGTGGAAAACGGCCGCGTCAGCCGTTACAAGGCCGATATCCACATCGCCTTTGCGGTGGACGATTCGCTGCGGAAGATCAAGGAGCCCGCGCTGAGCGGCCACGCGACGCCGAAGTACTGAGCGGCGCCTCGGCCCCGGCCGGCGCCGAATCATGCGTATGCACCAACCCGGCACCTTGCAGCGTGCCGGGTTTTCTTTTGCGACGGAGCGTGGCCCGCCGCGAGCGGCCCGGCCGCGGCCCGCCAGCGGCCTGGCAGCGGCCCCCGAGGAGCCCGGCCGCGGCCCGCGAGGGGCCTTGCCCGCCGCCCGCGCCCGGGCGTCGCGCCGGCAGGGATGCTCCGCCCCCACGGCTAACACTCCCGGAGAACGCCCCTCACCCGCGGGCCTGCACTTTGCCGCCACGGCCGGAACCCGGCAGGCGCCCGGCGCCGCGGGCGAGGGGCAGCTTCACGCCGAAACGGAGGTCCCGCCATGCTGCTGGATCAGCTGGAAACGCCGGTCACCGTCGTGGACCTGGACGTGCTGGAACGCAACATTGAAAACATGGCCCGGCTGGCCCGGGAAAACGGCGTCGCGCTGCGGCCCATGATCAAAACCCACAAGTCGCCCTTCATCGCCAAGAAACAGATGGAGGCCGGCGCCGTGGGCGTTCTCGCCGCCACGCTGGACGAAGCCGAGGAGATGGCCCGGGCCGGCATTTCGGACGTCACCATCGCCTATCCGCTCATCGGCGTCGGGCAGCGGGAGCGGCTGCTGCGCCTGGCCGCCCGCGTGAAACTGACGCTGAGCGTGGACTCCATCGAAGCCGTCCAGGCCTTCAGCGCCGTCTTCGGCCCCGCCGCCGCAGCCGGGCGGCCGCCGGTGGACGTGCTCATCATCGTGGACTCGGGCGGCCGGCGCCTGGGCGTGGCGCCGGAGGACGCGGCGTTGCTGGGGCGGGCCGTCCACGCCGCCCCGGGCTTGCGGCTGGCCGGCGTCGCCACCCACCCGGGCCACGTGTACGGCTGCTCGTCGCCCGAGCAGGTGGAACACGTGGCCGCCCAGGAAACCGGCGCCGTGGTGGCCGCGGCCCGGCGCCTGCGGGCCGCCGGCTTCACGGTGGACACGGTGGCCGTGGGCTCCACCCCCACCGCCCGCTTCGCGGCCCGCGCGGAGGGCATCACGGAAATCCGCCCGGGCAATTACGTGTTTTACGATGCCATCCAGACGGCGCTGGGCGCGGCCGCCGCGGAGGATTGCAGCCTGCGGGTTCTGGGCACGGTGCTGAGCCGCCCCACGCCGCACACCGCCGTCATCGACGTGGGCAGCAAAATGCTCAGCAGCGACCGGGGCGCGCACGGCCTCGAGCTGGTGCGCGGCTACGGCATGGTGGTCGGACACCCCGGCGTCGTCATCGAGCGGGTATCGGAAGAACTGGCCGTCTTGACGCTGCCCGGCGACGATGCGCTGGACATCGGCGATCGCGTCCAAATCATCCCGAACCACGCCTGCACCGCCGCCAACCTGGTCGACGTGCTGGTGGGCGTGCGGCAAGGCGTCGTCGAGCGCACCATCCCCGTCACCGCCCGCCGCCGCATCCGGCTCTCGGAAGACGCGTCCGCGGACGCCTAAGGCTTCGGGCCAAGCATCCTTCCCCTCCCGGGCGCATACGCGTTCCCGGGAGGGGTCTTTATGCGCCATCGGCCCCGCCGCCGGGCCCGGGTGCGTTTCGCCGCCATTTCGATGAGGCCGCGCCGCCGCTGGCGGCGGTTCGCGGTGCAGTACGGCGCGGTCCTGGTCAGCGCGCTGTTTTGCGCCCACGCGCTGCTCACGGTCACGGCCGCCCTGGAACAGCTCCACGGGCCGGCGGAGTGCGGCGTCCCCGTCTTTTCCGCGGCCGAAGCCGGCCAGTACGAGCGCTGGTCGGGCGTCGCGGCGGCCGCGGACCTGCCGTGGTCGGCCGCGCCGCCGCCGGCCCTGACGGCGCTCTGGGACCGCCTGGGCAGCGCCCGGCTGGTCACCGCGTTTCGCATCACGCTGCCCAACCCGCTCTGGAACGAGGCGGACAACGTGGCGCTGGCCGCCAGCCTGCTGGCCGGCACCTTCATCGCCCCGGGGGAAACGGTGTCGGTCATCGGCCTCATCGGACCGCTCACCAAGGAACGGGGCTACGGCGACGGGCCCGGCTATGCGGACGGACGGCTGGTGCCCGTCCAGGCTGGCGGCGTGTGCAAAATCGGCACCGCCGTGTACAACGTGGCCGTCTACGGCGGCTTGACGGTGCTGGAACGCCACCCCCACAGCATGATCGTCCCCTACGTGCACCCGGGCCGGGACGCGGCCATCGCCACGGGCCACAAGGACGTGCGGGTGCGCAACGACTACGGACGCCCCGTCGGTCTTTGGGCGGCGTTTGCCGACAACACGCTGTTCGTCGCGCTCTACGGCGACGTCGATGCGCCGTCGGTGCGCTGGCAGCACGAAGAGCTGGCCCGGGTGCCGGCGCCCCGGGAGCGCCGCCCCAACCCCGGGCTGCCCGCGGGCGCCGAGCAGCTGGTCTTCGCCGGCTACGACGGCGTTACGGTGCGCACGTCCATCATCGTCCAACGCCCGGGCCGGCCCCCCGAGGCGAAACTGCTCAGCGTCGACACGTACCGGCCGCTGCCGGGCGTCGTCGAGTACGGCCCCTAGCGCGGCCGCCGCGCCGGCCGGGGCGGCGGCTGCAGCCGCCGCCGGCGTCCTGCGGACCGACGATTTCTGCAGGAAAACGACCCGCCGTTGCAAATTCCTATGTAATCTGCGCAGCAGCAGCGTTTCCACCAATGGCCGAACCGGCATCGCTGCCAACGTCGCGGCAACTACGGATTCCGGAGGGATAGGAGCTGGAGAAAGTGCGGGCGCTGTGGAACGAGTTCAAGCAATTCGCCATGCGGGGCAACGTGGTGGACCTGGCCGTCGCGGTCGTCGTCGGCGCTTCGTTCAACAAAATTGTCAGCTCGCTGGTGGACGACCTGCTCATGCCCGTCATCGGCATTTTGCTGGGGAAGCTGGACTTCCGGGGCCTGCAGCTGCAAGTCGGGGAAGCCGTGGTCCGCTACGGCAACTTCATCCAGACCGTCGTCGATTTCCTCATCATCGCCTTTGCGGTGTTCATGCTGGTGCGCATCATCAACCGCGCCCGGGCCGCGCTGGAGCGGGAGGAGGAAGAGAGGAAGGCCGCCGAGGCAGCGGCCGAGCCGCCGCCGGCGCCGCCCAAGGAGCAGCTGCTGCTGGAGGAAATTCGCGACTTGCTGAAAGAGATGCGGGACCGCCCGCAAGGGTAACACGGGGATGTGGGACGCGGATGCGGCCGCCGTCCTGCCCGCGGCGCGTCCCCAACGCCGTCACCCGCGCCCCGTCCGGGCCTCGGCGCGGACGGGCAAGGTGAAGTAGAAGCGGGAGCCGCGGCCGGGCCGGCTGTGCAGCCCGACGCGGCCGCCGTGCAGTTCCACCAGCTGCCGGACGATAACCAGGCCCAGGCCGCTGCCCGCCGCTTTGCGCCGGGCCTTGTCCACTTTGTAAAACCGTTCCCACACCAGAGGCTGCTCGGCCTCGGGAATGCCCGGCCCGTCGTCCTCGACGCTCACTTCCACAAAATCTCCCGCGGACCGGGCGGCCACGGTCACCCGGCCGCCGTCGCGGCCGTAGTGCAGCGCGTTGTCCAGCAGGTTGAGCAAAATCCGGTCCAGCTTGTCGGCGTCGGCCCATACCCGCAGGCCGCCGGGCACGTCCACCTCCACCGTCATGCCTCGCGCCGCGGCCTGCGGCATGACCCGGTCCACCACCGTCCGCACCGCCGGCTCCAGCGGCACATGGACGGGCTCGAACGCGACGCCGCCCAAAGCGATGCTGGACGCTTCCAGCAGCGCGTCCGCCAGCCGCTGCAGCCGGGCCGTCTCGTCAATCGCGATGCGCAGGTATTCGCCGGCCTCCTCCTCGCTGCGGGGCACGCCGTCGGCGATGGCCTCCAGGAACCCCCGCACCGACGTCAGCGGCGTCCGCAGCTCGTGGGACACGTCGGCGATAAATTCCCGCCGCAGCTTCTGCAGCTGCACGGTCTCGCTGTCGTCGTGGAAAAGCCCCACCGCGCCCCGGATGCGCCCGGACTCGTCGGTGACCGGCGCCACGTGGACGCGGAACGTCCGCGTCCGCCCCGCCTCCGGGTTCGCGCCGGTCATGGTCGCCTCCACGGCCGTGCGATGGCTGATGACCTGCGCAAACAACCCGGGCAGCTGCTCGTGGGCGGCCACGGCCGACAGGGGGCGGCCCGGCGCGTCGGCGGGCGGCACGTTGAGCACCAGCGCCGCCGCGGCGTTGGCCATGCGCACCGTCTGCGTCTCATCCACGAACAGCACGCCGTCGGTCATGCTGCTCAGGATCGCTTCCATCTTTTGTTTTTCCTCGGACAGCTGGTGAATCGTCTCGGCGAGCCGCTCGGCCATGACGTTGAAGGCCCGGCCCAGCCGGCCCACTTCGTCGTCGGAGCGCACGTCCACCCGCCGGCGCCAGTCGCCTTCCGCCATGGCCCGCACGACGCGGTTCATGGCGTGCAGCGGCGCCGCGATGCGCCCGGCGAAGGCCAGCCCGACCACGGCCGCGGCGCCCGCGGCCATGAGGCCGGCGGAGACCAGGAGCCGGCGCACGGCGCGGATGGTGCTGCGTACGCCCACCAGCGGCGTGTGGACGTACAGGGCGCCGGCCGCGTCGTCCCGCCGCAGCGGCACCGCCACCGACAGCAGCGGCTGTCCCGTGTCCGGATCCCAGTCGCGCCAGCTGATGAAGCCGTCCAGTCCGAAATCGCCGGGCGCGGGCACGGCCGCCGGCGTCTCCTCCGCCAGCGCGGCCATCACTTCGCCGGCCCGCTCCAGCGCGTCCCGGGAAGGCGTCACGATGCGGCCGGCGCTGTCGACGATCCAGACCGTCGTGCCGGTGAACTGCTGAAAGGTCCCAATGACCGCCAGCACTTCCGGTCCGACGGGATCGGGAAACCGGGCCAGGCTTTCGGCCAGCTCCGCCGCGTTGTGGACCAGTTCCCGCTCTTTGGCCCGGTGGAAGTAGTACTCCATCAAGTACGAAACGGCCACGAACAGGGTGAGAAACACGATGACGATGACCGTCAGGTGGGCGCCGATCATTTTGCCCAGCAGGCTATTCCGCACGGTCCCTCGCCTCGACGGGCTCGAATTTGTAGCCCACGCCCCAGACGGTGTGCAGGTACTTCCACCCGTGCTTCTCCAGCTTGTCCCGCAGCCGCGTGACGTGGACGTCGATGGTGCGGGGGTCGCCGGCGTAGTCGTAACCCCACAGCTGCATCAGCAGCTCCTCCCGCTCCAGGGCCCGCCCCCGGCTCGCGGCCATAAACCAAAGCAGGTCGAACTCCCGCCGGGTCAGCTCCACGGGCCGGCCCCCGGCGCGGCAGGTGCGGCGGACGCGATCGATCTCCAGCCCGGGAAAACGGAGCCGCTCCGGGTTGCGCCCGCCGTCCTCGCCGACGCGCCGCAGCACGGCCCGCACCCGCAGCACCAGCTCCCGGGGGCTGAAGGGCTTGGTGATGTAATCGTCGGCGCCCAGCTCAAAGCCTTTGATGCGGTCCAGCTCCTCGCCGCGGGCCGTCAGCATGATGACGGGCGTATCGTAACCGCTGCGGATGCGGCGGCACACTTCCCACCCGTCCACCCCGGGGAGCATCAGGTCCAGAATGACCAAGTCGGGCTGCGCGCGCCGAAACGCGTCCAGCGCGTCATGGCCGTCGGCCGCCGCGATGACGTCGAAACCTTCCCGTTCCAGGTACGCGGCGATGAGGCGGCGCACGTTCTCCTCGTCCTCGACGACGAGCACTTTGGCGTCCTTCACGGCACGGCCCTCCCGCCCGCGTTGTCGATCAATTCGTTGAAATCATTATAGCACGCGCCCTTCAGCTGAGCTGAAGCCGGGCCGCGACCTCGAAGACGCGGTCCATGGGGTGCACCGCGATGTCGGCGGGATCCAGGGGCGCGCCGCCCGGGCCGTGCCGGAGCGGGAGAGAAGTGCCCGCGGCCGTGAAGGATCGGGGACGGGACGCGGCCTGGACCGCGGCCCTTGCGGGCCTGGACGAAGCCAGCCGCGCCTCCCACCGGTCCAGCGCTCCGTAGATGGCCCGCGCGTCCAGAGCAAACCGCGCGCCGAGGACGCCGGTGACGGCCGTGACGCCGGCCGCCGCCGCCACGGCCGCGGGCTTGGGCAGCCCGTTCCACCAGCCGAACCCGAAGGCCAGGACCACCAGGACGACGTAATGGGCCAGGAACAAAAACAGGGCCCGCCGGCCGATCCGGGCCAGGAAGCGAACCGGCGCCGTCCGCCGCACCGGGCGGGCGTGGAAAACGCTCAGGGCCGTCATCGTCAGCGCCGCGCCCAGCAGCAGATAGGCCGGCGGCATGCCGGCGCGCTGCATGTCGCCCCCCGCCCATACGGCCGCCAGCGCGGCGCCGCCGGCCGCCAGTCCGCCCGCGGCGCCTTGCCGCGTGAGCCTGTGCTCGCGCATCAGACCGCCGAATCCAAAACCGAAGGCCACCAGCGCAAGGACGGCGCCGGCCGGAAACGCGCCGTGGACCAGCCCGCCCGCCAGCGGCCAGTCCGCAGCGCCGGGCCACAGCCGGCTCACGGCCACGTGGCCCGCCAGCGCCGCGGCCGACAGCGCGAAGCCCCGGGCCGTCTTGAGCGTGTACGTGTGCTCTCCCCGCGCGGCCTGCTGGTCGTCAACCGTCCGGGCGCAGGGCGCGGGCCGCAGCGCGGCCCAGGCCACCACCGTCAGCGCCAGCGCCTGGGCCTGCAGCACGCCCCACAGCACGCTGATGGGAACGCCCAGCATGAACAGCTGCCGGAAGCGGCGCCGGTGGGTGCGCCAGACGTGGTCAGGGCCGGCGCCGGGCGCCTGCAGACGGGAGCGCAGCGAGAAGCGCAGGGCCACGCCCGCGACAACAAAAAAGACGGGCGCCGCCAGATCCCCCACGGACAGTCCCGCCCAAGAGAAAACGTCATGGGAAGTGCCGACGTACAGCCAGTGCAGTCCGTGGCTGAACACCATCATGAAGACGGCCAGGCCCCGCACGGCGTCGACGGCTTCGATGCGGCCCGAAGGGCCGGACGAAGGCTGACGCGCCATCTCGGTCACCAGACGCCCCTCCCGCATGGCCGGCGTGCCCAAATTTTACCGCACAAAGATTAAAGAACCGGCGCTGAATTGTTACAAAATTGTTACACCGACAGGCACCGGGCGGCCGTGCACCGGCCCGAACCGTCCGCGAAGGACGGCCCCGGATGGCCGCACCCTCCTCCCTTCACCCGCGGTGGTGGGATATAATGAACACACCAACACATTCCGCGGCCGCCGCCGGCCGGCGGTCGGGAGAGGGGTGCGCGCATGAGCGAGCGACCGGATCGCGTGGAACTGTCCGACGAAGAATGGCGACGGCGCCTGACGCCGCTGCAATACGAGGTGGCCCGCAAAGGCGGGACCGAGCCGGCCTTTACCGGCATCTACTGGGATGAGACCGCCGAAGGGGTTTACCGCTGCGTCTGCTGCGACCAGCCGCTGTTCAAGTCCGAGACGAAGTATGACTCGGGCACGGGCTGGCCCAGCTTCTGGGACATCATCGACAAGGACGCCGTCTACTTCAAAGAAGACCGCCGCTACGGCATGATCCGCACCGAAGTCCTGTGCAGCCGCTGCGACGCCCACCTGGGGCACGTGTTCCCCGACGGCCCTGAGCCCACGGGGCTGCGCTATTGCATGAACTCGGCCGCGCTGCGGCTGGACCGCACGGCCGGGTCCGGCGAAGACTGAGCCGGAGCGGCGGAGCGGCGCGCCCGGCGGGCCGCCGCGCCGAAACGCAGAAGGCCCTCGGGAGATTTCCTTCCCGAGGGCCGTTGTTTGGTGCCCCGCCTAGGACTCGAACCTAGAACCTTCGGATTAAGAGTCCGCTGCTCTAACCAATTGAGCTAGCGGGGCCTGTATTGGTAGCGGCGGCTGGATTCGAACCAGCGACACCACGGGTATGAACCGTGTGCTCTGACCACTGAGCTACGCCGCCATGAGTGGCGTTGCGCCCGGCGCCGCTCTGCGACGCCGGACGCCTTCACTTGGTTGCGGGGGCAGGACTCGAACCTGCAACCTTCGGATTATGAGCCCGACGAGCTACCAACTGCTCCACCCCGCGGCGTCGCGCGGTACCTACCGCACCATGTATTGTACACAACCCCGGGCCGCTCGTCAACCCCTCCCGCGTTCCCCGCGCCGGGCGCCGGAAGAGACCGCGAGCGGATCTTGCCGCCCGGATGTGGTATTGTTTACTCAAAGGGGGCTCAACCCTGTGGAAGTGATCAAGATCAGCCCGCGCGGCTACTGCTACGGCGTGGTCGACGCGATCAATCTGGCCAAAAAGGCCGCCAAAGACCCGCACGTGCCCAAGCCGGTCCACATTTTGGGCGCCATCGTGCACAACCGCCACGCCGTGGCGGAGCTGGAGCGCTACGGCATTGTCTCGCTGGAAGGCGACGACCGGGAAGCGCTGCTGGATCAGGTGAGCGAAGGCACGGTCATCTTCACCGCCCACGGCGTCTCGCCCGCGGTCAAGCGCAAGGCCCGCGAGAAAGGGCTGTACTGCATCGACGCCACATGCCCGGACGTCACCCGCACGCACACGCTGGTCAAAGAGCTGGCGGCCCAAGGGTACACCATTTTGTACATCGGCAAGCGCGGCCACCCCGAGCCGGCGGGCGTCATCGGCGAGGCGCCGGACCACGTCCACCTGGTGGAGAACGAGGACGACGTGGACGCGCTGGGCATCGAGCCCGGGCGGGAGCGCATCGCGGTCACGACGCAGACGACGCTGAGCAAGTGGGACACCCAGCGGGTTTTGGACTACATCGCCCGCCGCTACCCGCAGGCCCGGATTTACAACGACCTGTGCATGGCGACCCAGGAGCGCCAGGAGGCCGCGGTGGAGCAGGGGCGCGAGTCGGACCTGGTGCTGGTGGTGGGCGACACGCGCAGCAACAACTCCAACCGCCTGGTGCAGGTGGTGCAGGAAATCGCCGGGCGTCCGGCCCGGCTCATCGACAGCGCGGCCGACATCCGCCCCGAGTGGTTTGAAGGCGTGAAACGGGTGGCCGTCACGGCCGGCTCTTCGACGCCCAGCCACATCACCCGGGAAGTGGTCCGGTACCTGGAGTCGCTGCCCGTGCAGGTTTTCGCCGCCGAAGACGCGCTGGATGCGGCCGAGGCTTCGTCGCCGGCCGCTCCCTCGGGGACGCGGTTCCAGGCGCCGGAGACCGCCGCCGGGCCGGCGGCCGACGCGGCGGACTGAGGCGGCCGCGCGCCCGTCCGAAAACCTTCAGGGGCGGAAGCGCCGCGCGGCGTCCGCCCCCGCTGCGGGCGGCGCCGGTCCTACGCCGTCCGTTCGCCGGCGTCTTCCGTTTCCTCCACGTCGTCCACGACCAGGCCCTCTTGCTGCAGACGGCTGATGAGCTCCTCCTTGCGCCCGAAAGCGTAGACGACCTGGGCGTAGCGCAGGCCCGCCCGGCGGGCCACGGCCTTCAGCGTCAGGCGCTCGCCGGTGGCCAAAAGCTCCCGGGCCGCCTCCAAAGCCCGCTCCGTCGTCTCCTCTTTCGAAAGCCGCCCCGGCGGCGGCTCCGCATAGCGGACGGCGCCGTAGACGGTCTCGGGCGCGTTGAGGCGCTGAAAGGCCTCCAGCGTAAACTTGTCGATGCGGCGAATGCCGGCGGTGGCTTCGTGCAGCATCACGTCGTGCTGTTCCAGTTTGTGCCGGATGTGGCGCAGTTCTTCCAGAACGGGATCCATCCCCCGGCGGACGGCCTGCTCCAAAACTTCGGTCCGCACCGCGCCGGTCCGCCCCGCCATGTCGCCCAGCGAATCCAAAATGTTGGCGAACGCGCGGTACGCCCGGGCGCCGATTTCCGCGTACAGCTGCTCCTCGCCCCGTGACTCCATGCTCCTCGCCTCCATCGTGGTCATCTCCTCCCTGCGCCGGCGATCCAGCAGGCGGCCAGCGTTTTGTTCACGTTCCAGGGCGGCATAGTAGCGCTGCTTGCCGCTTTTCAACAGCACGACCCCCTATCCGCCAATGGTTTTGTTGTTAGTATTTACAGAATCATATTTATTTTATGCCAAGAGGATAAAATGTACATCCCCCATTTGCCCGCCGCAGGGCCGGCGCTTCGGCGGCAGGGCACGGAACTAGGCTTTCCCGCCTGCCGGCGTGGCGGGAAACCGGCGGCACGCGCCTCCATTCCGATGTTCTAGGGGAGCGAGAGACAGGCGGCTCACGCGCGCCGGTGCCGGCGGCGGTCCCAAAAGTCGGGGCGGAACAGCACGAAGACGCTGAGCACTTCCAGGCGGCCCACGAGCATGAGCAAAGACAGATAGACCTTGGCGGCCGAAGAGAACGGCGCGAAGGTGTGCGCGGGCCCGATGGCGCCGAAGCCGGGCCCGATATTGCCCAGCGCGGAAATCGCGGCTCCGGCCGCGTCGGGAAACGGCACGCCCAGCGCCGCCAGCGCCACGATGCTGACGAACCACGTCAGCATGTACAGGAACAGGAACGCGGCCACGGCGGAGAACACCGGCGCGGGCACGGGCGCGTCGCCCATGCGCGCCATCCGCACCGAGCGGGGGTGCAGCACCCGCTGGATTTCGCCCCAGCCGTGTTTGGCCGCCAGCAGCACCCGCACCACTTTGGGCCCGCCCGCGGTGGAGCCGGCGCTGCCTCCGGAGAACATGAGCAGGAACAGGACGGCTTGGGCCAGGCCCGGCCACAGCGTGTAGTCCGCGGCCGCAAAGCCGGTGGTGCTCAGCATGGACACGGAGTGGAACAGCCCGCGCCGCAGCGCCTCGCCCGGGGGCGTCCGCGCCGCCGCAGCCCCGCCGGCGCCGTCGGGCGCCCCGCCGCCGGGGCCCGCCCACAGCGCCATGGCGATAAGCAGCCCGCCGCCCAGGGCCAGCGCCGCGTACAGCCGGAACTCGGCGTCGCGGCGCGCGGCGCGCCAGTCGTCGTGGCGAAACAGCCGGTACTGCAGCATGAAATTCGTCGCGCCCAGAAACATGAACAGCGTCAGGACGACTTCCGCCGCGGGGTTGTTCAGCGCCGCGACGCCCGCCGAGCGGGTGGAGAAGCCGCCGGTGGACACCGCCGTCAGCGCGTGGTTGACCGCGTCAAAGGGCTCCAGGCCCGCCAGCAGCAGCAGCGCGGCGGCGGCTGCGGTCAGCCCGCCGTAAGGGCCCCACAGCAGCTTGGCAGTTTCGGACAGCCGGGGCAAAATTTTCTCCGGCTGCCGCCCGGGCACTTCCGCCCGGAACAGCTGGATGGCGCCCATGCCGATGCGGGGAAACACCGAGACGAACAAGACGACGATGCCCATGCCCCCGAACCACTGCAGCAGGCTGCGCCACAAAAGCACGGCGCGGGGCTGGGCTTCGAGGCCGGTGATGACGGTGGCGCCCGTGGCCGTGACGCCGGCGAAGGCTTCAAACAACGCGTCGGCCCAGTGGGGCGTGGCACCGGACAACGCGAAGGGCAGCGCGGACACGGCGGCGGCCGCAGCCCAGCCCAGCGTCACCACGCCCACCGCGGTGCGGATGTGCAATTCCTCCGCGGGCGTGCGGAAGCGCAGAGCCGCGCCCGCGGCCACGGCCAGGGCCGAAGACGCGACGAAGGCCCACCAAGCGGCGTCCTCGCCGGCCAGCAGCGCGTACAGCGCGGGGATCAGCATGGCCAGTCCGACGATGGCCAGCAAGTTGCCCACGTGGCGGGCCAAGAGGCGGGGCTGCATCGTTACCCTCTTCCTATTGCCGGAACAGTTCCTGCACCTTCGGCAGCGTGGCCGTCATGCCGAACAGCACCAGCCGGTCCCCGGCGCGGATCTCCGTCTCGCCCCCGGGCACCACGACTTTGTCGTGACGCATCACCGCGCCGACCACGGCGCCGTCCAGGCCGCGCAAATCCGCCAAGGTTTTCCCCGCGGCAGGAGCGCCCTCCTCCACCACCAGCTCCACCGCCTGGGCCCGGCCGTCCTCCAGCAGCGCCACGGACACGATGGGATGCTGGCGCACCAGTTTCAGCACCGTGCTGGCGGTGATAAGACGCGGCACCACCGCCGCGTCCGCGCCCGCCCGCTCGGCCAGCGGAATGTAGTCCTCCCGGGAGAGACGCACGACGGCCTCGGGCACGCCCAGATCTTTGGCGGCCAGGGTCGACAGCAGATTGGTCCCGTCGTCGCTGGTCACCGCGACGAACGCGTCCGAGCGCCCCACCATCTCCTCCTCCAGGACTTCGAGCTTTTCGCCGTCGCCGCAAATGACCAGCGCGTTGTCCAGTGCCGCGGCCAGCTCGGTGCAGCGCTCGTAGTTCCGCTCGATGAGCTTCACTTCCGGAGCGCGGCGCCGGTTTTTCAGGAGCATCTGCGCCAGCGCCAGCCCGACCCGGCCGCCGCCCACGATGGCCACTTCCCGCAGCGGGCGCCGGTCGTCCACGCCGGTCAGCTCGCGGATCGCGGCGAACTGGCCGGTGTGGGTGACGATGTACATGCGGTCGTCGGGCTGGATGACCGTGTCGCCGTCCGGGATGAACAAGTCGTCGCCCCGCACCACCACGGCGATGACGCAGCGCTCGGGCCGGATCTCCTTCAGCGGGCCCCGGGTGACGGGCGCGCCTTCATCCACCCGCACGCGGATGACGCTGACGCGGCCGTTGGCAAAATAGTCCACCTGCGTGGCGTTGGGCGTCTTCAAAATGCGGGCGATTTCAATGGCGGCCGTCCGCTCCGAATCGATGAGCACGTCGATGCCCAGCAGCCGGCAGGAAATGTCCGGCTCGTCCACGGCGTAGTCCGGGTCCCGCACCCGGGCCGCGCACACGGGCACCCCCAGCCGCTTGGCCGCCAGGCACGCGACCATGTTCACCTCGTCGGAACCGGCCGCGGCGATGAGCAGATCGGTCTTGTCCACTTGGGCTTTGGCCAGGACCGCGGGACTGGCGCCGTTGCCTTCCAGCGTCAGCACGTCCAGATTGTTGGCCACTTCGGCCAGCGCGTCCGGATGGTTGTCGATGACGACGATATCGTGGTCTTCCTCGGAGAGCAGGCGGGCAATCTCGTACCCCAGCTTGCCCGCGCCGATGACGATGACGCGCAAAGCCCGTCCCTCCCGGTCCCGGCGGCCGGCCGGCGCGCCGGCGCATGCACTTCGGACTGATCAGCAGTTTATCACGAGATGTCCTCGGCGAAAACGGGGCGAGGTGACAGGAAAGCCCTCGCTCCGCCGGCCTCTTACCCGCGGCGGAAGGACCAGGGACCGATGGAGACCGGCGCCCGCCGGGCGGAGCGGCCGCGCGCGTGGCGGCCCACGCGGATGGTGATCACTTTCGGTTTTCGCCGCCCGCGCTCGTCCCGGGCGCGGCGGCCCCGGGGGCGGTCGTCGTCCGGGCGCGGCCCGCTCTTCCGTTCCGTCAGCTGCTCGATGTGGCGGCGGAGTTTCTCCACGTAATGGGGACTGAGCATGGCCGAAGCGCCCCGCATGATGGTCGCGGCGTAGTCGGGATGAGGCGGGATCTCCTCCGGGGCCTTGTCGGCCACCACGTACGTCAGCACGCCGTCGTAGATGCGCCCGTCGGGCGTGCGCACCGCGATGAAGTCCCGCCGGTAGTTGTCCGGCGCGCCCTCCCGCTCGTCCAAAGCCGACAGCTGCTCCACGGGCACGCGGTACAGGACGCCCTCCACGACGCCGGCCATGTCAGGCACCAAGTCGGCCACGCCGCCCCGCCGGGCGCGGGAGTAGCGGGTGAAGCCCAGCCGGAAGCCGCGCACCAGCGCGGGCCCCACCACCTCGAAGCCCGACACGTCCCGGGCCAAGTCTTCCGGGCTCATGCACGACCCGTAAGCGAAGTACAATACGTCCACGCCGGAGCTCCTCTCGCGGGCCGGCCCAAGCGGCGGAAATACTTTCTTATCCTACGCCGCGTCAGTGAAGGTGTGCGCACCGCGGCGACGAAATTACATCATTATGGATCTGCTTGCTTTGCTGATATTGCTGTCCGGTCTGCTGGCCGGCTGGACGCTGGGCGCCAACGACGCCGCCAACTCCATGGGCACCGCGGTGGGCGCCCGGGTGCGCACCATCCGGGAAGCGGTCATCATCGTGGGCGTATTCAGCCTGGCGGGCGCGCTCCTCTACGGGCACCGGGTCATCAACACGATCGGCAAAGGCATCGTGCCTTTGGATCAGCTCGATTCGGACCTGTCCACCGTCATCGCCCTGGCGGCCATGCTGGCCGCGGGCGGATGGCTGTTCGCGGCGACGTATCTGAAGCTGCCCGTGTCCACCACCCACTCCATCGTCGGCGCGGTGGCCGGCGCCGGGCTGGCCGCGGGCAACGTGCCCATCGTGTGGGCGAAGCTGCTGGACATCGTCTCCGCCTGGGTGCTGACGCCCGTCGGCGGCGCCCTGGTGGCGTACGTTTTGTACCAGCTGCTGCGCCTGCTGGTCTTGAAGCGGTTCAATCCGCCCGACAAAGTGTGGGTGTGGCCGCTGACGCTGAGCGGCATGTACATGGCCTTTTCCTGGGGAGCCAACGACGTGGCCAACGCGACGGGCCTGATGGTGGGCGTCGGCATCGTGTCGCCCTTCGTGGCGGCCCTCATCGGCGGCGTGGCCATCGTCGTCGGCATCGGCACGTGGGGCTACCGGGTCATGGAAACCGTCGGCACCCGCATTACCAATCTGCTGCCCGCCATGGCGTTCATCGCCGAGGTGGGCGCGGCGCTGAACGTGCACTTGTACACGGCCTTGGGCTTGCCCGTTTCCACGACCCACTCCATCGTCGGCGCCATCTTCGGCGTGGGGCTCGTTCACGGCCGCAAGGGCATCGACGTCCGAACGGTGAGAGACATCGTGCTGGCGTGGGCCGCGACGCCGGTGGCCGCGGGCGTCGTCGCCTTCGTGGTGTACGCGATCTTGTCACGCATCTTCTTATAGGAGGGTCGTCGGTGGGCAACTTCTTCGGTTGGATGGGGATGCGGGAACAGCAGCGCGTGCTCCTGGCTTCCCGGGACCATATGGGCAAAGTGCTGGAAGTGACCCGCCTGCTGCACAGCGCGCTGAAGCATTTCTGCGCGGGCGAGCTGGACCGGGCCGCGGAAATTCACCAGCAGATTTTCAACGCCGAACGTCAAGCCGACGAGCTGCGCCGGGAGCTGCTGGAGCGGCTGTCGGAAGGCATGTTCCTGCCTGCCGACCGGGCCGACCTGGTGCACCTGGTGGAGCGGGTGGACGACGTGGCCGACTACGCCAACGGTGCGGCCCGCCTCGTGTCGCTGTTCCGGGAGGCGCCGCCCGAGCCGCTGCGGGACGGCGTCGCCAAGTTCGGCGAGCTGCTCCTGCAGGCGACCCAGCAGCTGGCGGCCGCGCTGGACAAGCTGACCGAAGGCGACCGCAAGACGGCGCTGGAGCTGTGCACGTCGGTGGAGCGGGCCGAGGAGGAAGCGGACACCCTGAAAGCCGCGTTGTTCCGGGAAATGTTCGCCATGGACCTGCCCGCCGGGACGCTGGTGCTGCTGCGCGACCTCATCGAGTCCATGGAAAATACCGCCGACAAAGCCGAGGACGCCGCCGACCTTTTGCGGGTGCTCGCGGTGTCCCGCTTCAGCTGAGCTGCCGCCCCGCCGCGCGGATTTCCGGGGTGCCTCGGCCGGCGCCCGGCCAAGGGCGCGCCGGCGGCCGAGGTGCGGCCCGTCGAGAAAAAACGGCGCCCCGGCCGCAGCGGGCCGGGGCGTGCGCTTTCGCACTTACCTGAGCCACGAGAAGCTGTTGACCGCTTCGATCCACGCGGCCTGGAAGCTGCCCGTGTAATCCGCGGTGTTGCCGGTCCACACCAGCGCGACGTTTCGATCCCCGTTGTTGAAAAACACCGCCCGCACCATGCCGTTGACGCCCGCCGCCGTCCGGCCCTGGATGACGATGAACTGGGCGTCCAGGCCGGTGCCGGTGCGGATGGTGCGGTTTTCCGTCAGGCGGGTGTCCGTCAGCACGTGCTGCCACTGCTGCTGCACGGCGGAACGGGCCCGGTCCAGCGCCGCCCGGCCGCCGGGGAAGCTGCTGATGGTGATGTACGGACCGCCTTCCCGCAGCGGAATCTCCAGCGACGTCTCCCCGAAGAGCGTCTTGTGCACCGTGTAGATGGGATTGGCGGGCACGGCGATCTCCCACGTCCCATCGTGCGACTCGTACCACCAGTAGCGGGGGTCGTCGTGGCGGAAAAACTGCCCGACGGACTGCGCCGCGGCGGCGACGCTGACGGACAGCAGCGCCGCGACGACCAGCAAAGCGACTGTGCGCATGCGGCCCGGCACGGGCGACCAACTCCTTCTAATGCTCACTTGCGCTGGGCCAGCCGCGCTTCCCGGCGGGCCAGCGCTTCTTGATACAAGCGGTGATCTTCCTCGGTCTCCAGCAGCAGAGGCGGCACGGCCCGCACGGGGCGGCCGTCCCGGTCCACCAGCACGAAGGTGGTGTACGCCTCGCACGTCAGCCAAGGTTCGCCGCGGGGGTGGCTCAAATCCTTCCCGAAGACCTTGACGTAAATATCCATCGAGCTTCGGCCCGTGTACGTGGCCCGCGCCTGCAAGTGCAGCATTTGGCCCTGCTTGACGGGACGGAAGAAATTGACCCGGTCCATGCTGGCCGTCACCACCGACGGGGAGCCGCAGTGCTCCATGGCCACCACGCCGGCCACTTTGTCGATGAGCGCCATGATGTGGCCCCCGAACACGGTGCCGTGATGGTTGCAGTGCGGCGGCGCGACGATTTCTTTGTGCTCCGTGTAGGACTCGCGCCACGATTTGGGTCTCAGCGGTGCAGCTGCCAACGGACATGCCTCCGGACGATGCCAGCGTGTTTGGAAGACTGCTGAACGTGAGTGAAGGGAGTGGTGCCGGAGGCGGGACTCGAACCCGCACGGGGTTTGCCCAAGCGATTTTAAGTCGCCCGCGTCTGCCATTCCGCCACTCCGGCGAGATCCGCGTACAGGTTCATTATAGCCCCGGGTTTCCATGCGGGTCAACGAGGGCCCCCTGCAGCAAAACCCCTTCCAGCAGATCGCTCTCGCTGACGGTCAGCTTCCGGGCCCCGAGCCCCGCCATCACTTGCAGGACGATCACCGCGCCGGCCAGGATGATGTCCGCCCGCTGCGGATGCAGCCCGGGCAAGGCCCGGCGCTGGGCCACGGTCAGCGGCCTGAGCACGGCGATGACGGCCTCCACGTCCGCGCGGGACAAGGTGTATCCGTGTACGCGATCCGGATCGTACACTTCGAGGCGCTGGTGCATCGCGGCCAGGCTGGTGGCCGTGCCGCCCACGGCCACCAGCCGCGCCTCCCGGGCGGGGGGCGGGCCCTGCGCCTCCAGGGCGTCCCACAGCGGCTGCAGCCGCGCCTCCACGGCGGTCAGCAGAAGCGCCCAGTCCGACAAGCTGATGGGATCCGAATGCACGCACAGCTCGGTCACGCGGACGGCGCCCACGTCGACGCTGTGGGCCCCGTGCACCGCGCCGCCGGCCGTGCCCAGAATGAGCTCGGTGCTGCCGCCGCCCACGTCCAGGACGAACACCATACCCCCGTCGGGAACCGCGGGCCCGGCGCCGGCCGCAGCCGTCCCCCGCACCGCGCCGAGAAAGGCCAGCGCCGCCTCCTCCCGGCCGCTGAGCACTCGCACCTCAAGACCGGCCCGGCGCCGGGCCATGTCGATGAACGCGTCCCGGTTGGCCGCGTCGCGCAGCGCGCTGGTGCCGACGACGGCGATGTGCTCGGCGCCCAGGCGTCTCGCTTCGTTGGCGAAGGCCGCCGCCGCGTCCAGCGTGTCGTTCATGGCCGCGGCGGAGAGGCGGCCCCGGCGGTCAACGCCCCGGCCCAGGCGAGTCGTGGCCAAGTCGCGCCGCACCGGCATCAGGCGGACGGGCCCGCGCTCCGGCGTGCCGCCGGGCGCCACATCGGCCACCAGCAAGCGCACCGAGTTGGTGCCGATATCGATGACGGCCCGCCGCACGGCCTGCGCCCCGGCGCATTCCGCGGCTCCGGCGTCCCCGGAATGAATTCCCATCATGCCCGCCTCCCCGAGCTCCGCCGACGGTCCGGCACGGCGGGGACGTCCGCGTCATCGCCCTCGTCCCGGCAAAACCGCCAGCACTCGTCCGTGCCGTCCAGAGGAACGCCCCGCTCCTGCAGCAGGTGCAGCACGTGCTGGCCCACGGGGTTGTCGCCGCGGCCGATGAAGTCCGCGAAATGCGCGTGCAGGCATTTGACGCCGCCGCGGCCGCGGATGCCCGCGATGCCGGTCTCGGCCAGCGCCCGCGCCTCGCGAGGCCGCGCCGCCTCCAGCTCCCGCCGCAGCTCCTCGGGCACCAGGGACACCCGGTGGGCGGCGGCGGCCGCATGGGCCCGCTCCATGCGGGCGGCAAAATCGGCGTCGTTTGCGATGCGCTCCTCGAAGCGGCGGATGCGCCCCTCGGCCTCCAGCGTGCTGATGGCCCGGTGCAGCAGCGGGCACGTGAGCCAAAAGACCGTGGGGAACACCTCCCAGCGGTGGCCCCGCCGGTGCAGCGGCTCGCGCAAAATGACCCTCGGTCACCCGTAGCGGCAGCGGCGGGCTACCCCGGAAAAGCAGCCGGGGGGGGGGC
>QGSR01000439.1 GCA_003387805.1 Bacillota bacterium
CCTCCGCGCCGTTCTCATCCGCCGGCGGGGCATATTGCTCGAAGTGGTGCTTAATCCGCTCCCACTCTTCGGGCGTCATTGCCCCGCGCCGGCGGTGGCGGCGTTGCCGGCCTTGCGCACCGTGTGGGCCAGCTGTGCCTCCCGCTCCGGCAGCTTGCCCAGCATTGACAGCGCTTGAATGCCGTTGAACAAGTTCACGCCCTGGCCTTCGTGCATCGGCTCCGTCAGCTCCGCCACGGCCTGCTCCAGCATGAGCCGCTGGCGGACCAGCGCCCTTTGCGGGTCCACCACGATGAGCATGCGCATGCGCAGCAGCTCGTCGGCGAAGCCGTAGCGCCAGCTGTAGCGCAGCCGGCGGAGGATGGCAAACGACGCATAGACCAAGGCGGAGATGAGCAGCCGGTCGTGCGTCAGGCCGTAGCTCATGGCATGCAGCGCGGCCGAGGCGTAGGCCACGAGGAACGGGCTCCCGCTGGGAACGAAGTACGGCCGCCCCCAGAAGACGGGGTACGGGATGTGCAGGTCACGGAACCAAGGGTCGCCGAACGCCTTCAGGTCCTCCACTGGACAACCTTGGCAGCGACGGCGCCGGTTACTGCAACGTTTTCGCCAGGGCGACCAGTTGGTCCAAGCCGGCGCCCCAGCCCTCATGGAATCCCATTTCGACGTGGGCGGCGGCACTAGGTGCGTCTTTGTGGACGGCGATGGCCGTGAACTTCGTACCCGTGCCGTGGGGCTCCAGTGAAACGACGGCCGTAAAGAAGGACGTCGGCCCCGGGTCTTCGTTGGACGGGCGGTAGCCCGGGTGCAGTGCGTTGGTCCAGACCAGGAGCTGGTTTTCCACGATTTCCAGGTAGCAGCTGGAACCCGGGAACCGTTCACCCTCCGGCGATTCCATAACCGTGTGGAAGACGCCGCCGGGGCGCAGATTGATTTCGCAATGCACCGTTCGCCACGGGGAGGGCGTGAACCATTGCTTCAAAAGTTCCGGCTCGGTCCAGCACCGCCACACCAGCCGTGGCGGCACGTCGATGACCCGTTGGAGCACCAGGTCCCGTTCCGGGTCGACTTGAATGTAGGACGGGAGCATCTTCTCATCTCCTTTTTTGCGGGCGAGATGCTCGTCGAAGCCGGCGTGACGCCCCGGCCGGCGCCCCCGGTGCCCCCGGCGTCACCGGCGTCACCAGCGCCCCGGCGCCCCCCGGCGTCACCGGCCCGTCGATGGGCACTCGTCCGCATTTGTACGCTGCAGGTATGTCTAACTATGATGAAAGGAACGGAAATAGTCAATATAAAATCTTTCGGCTCGACGGGCTCCGCCGCCACAACCTCGGGTCACTTGTCGCCGTTGAACGGTCACGTCCCGTCACGTGGGAAACCATCACCGATGAGATCATTACTGAAGCCCCATGGTAGTGCCGTGGCTAGAGAAAAGCAAAGGGCCTCTTCTTGCGAGGCCCTTTTTGTTGGGTGTCGGCACACGGGTGTGCGGACAAAAGCCGTTGCCTGCTCGGAAGCGGCACCATCGCGGAGCAAGGCGGCGCTGGCGGCCACCCGCTGCGCCTCGAGCTGACGGTCAAGGCTTGACCCGGCGGCGCAGCGTCAACTTCGGCGGCGCAGCGCCAACTATGGCTGCCGCAAGATTTTGTC
>QGSR01000440.1 GCA_003387805.1 Bacillota bacterium
CAACAAAGACCTGCACGCCCCCCCGCCGCAGACAGAAGAGGCTGACCAGCGCGCCCGCGCCGCGCCGACCGGCCCACCGGCCGCCCGGCCCGCCCGGGGGGACCCCCCCCCGCCGTAAATGGTGGCCACCGCGTGGACCGCGACGCCTTGCCCCGCGCCGACGAAGCCCAGCTTTTCCGACGTCGTCGCTTTCACGTTGACCGCCGTAGGCGGTATCTCCAGCGTTTCGCTGATGCAGCGCACCATGTCGGGGATGTAGGGCGCGAGCTTGGGCGCCTCGGCCACCACCGTCGCGTCCACGTTGCCGACGCGCCAGCCGGCCTTTTTGAGCAACCCGTGCACCCTTTGGAGCAACATGACGCTGGACGCGTCTTTGTAGGCGGGATCCGTGTCGGGGAAGTGCCGCCCGATGTCGCCCAGCCCCGCCGCGCCCAGCAGCGCGTCCGCGACGGCGTGAAGCAGCGCGTCTGCGTCCGAATGGCCCAAAAGCCCCCGCTCCGCGGGGATTTCCACGCCGCCCAGCACCAGCCGCCGGCCCGCGGCAAAGGCGTGCACGTCATAGCCGTATCCAACCCGCACCGTGGGCTCCCCCCGCTCCCGGCCGCCGGCTCGCGACGCGCCGTCGTCCTCCTCGGCGGACGCCGCCTCGGGCCGCCGGGTCCGGGCCCGCAAGAGCGCCTCCGCGACCAGCAGGTCTTCGGGCGTCGTAATCTTTATGTTGGAGTACGAGCCGTCGATGACGGCCACCCGGTGCCCGGCCCGTTCCACCAGCGAGGCGTCGTCGGTAGCCTCCGCGCCCTCGGCCGTCGCCCGCTGGTGGGCTTCCACCAGCAGCTCGCGGCGAAAGGCCTGAGGCGTCTGGACGGCCCGCAGCCGTGCCCGGGGCGGCGTGGACTCCACCCAGCCGCCGTCCACCAGCTTGACCGTGTCTTTCAGGGGAACGGCCACCGTCGCGGCGCCGTGCCGCCACGCGGCAGAAAGCACGCGCTCCAGGAGCGCCGGATCCAGCAGCGGGCGCACGCCGTCGTGGACCGCCACCAGATCCACGGGCTGCCGCAGCGCGTGCAGCCCCGCGCGGACAGACTGTTGCCTCGAATCGCCGCCGGCCGCCACGGTGACGGGTTTGGCCACCTGCCACCCGTCTTGAAGCCGGGCGCGGCAGTACTCCACGTCCTCCGGCGCGACCACCAGCACCAGCTCGCGCACCGGCCCGGCGGCGGCGCACGCCCGGAGCGTCCACAAAATAATGGGGTCGCCCAAGAGCGGGATGTATTGTTTGGGCCGGCCCGGCTGCCCCATGCGGCGGCCGTGCCCGGCGGCGGGAATGATGACCGCGGCTGTGTAGTTGACGTTCGGCTCGAAACTCACCTTTTCACCATTCGTGCTTCACGGCCCAATACCTGCCGCGGTCCGCGGCGCCACGCGTGGCCGCGCGCCGCCGCACCCCGCCCTGCCGTGCCCGCCGGCCCGCCGGCCCGCCGCGCCCGCCGGCGCCGGCTTACAGTGCACGCTCCATGGGCTTGGGCTTGGCGAAAATCATGCGCCCGGCCGCGGTCTGCAACACGCTGGTGACCATGACCCCTACCGACTCGCCGATGAAGCGGCGGCCGCCGTCCACCACGATCATGGTGCCGTCGTCCAGATAG
>QGSR01000441.1 GCA_003387805.1 Bacillota bacterium
CCGTGCAGCCCCCCGCGCGGGGGGGCGTAAAGCCGCCCCAGGAGCTGACGCAGCGTCCGTTTCGGATCCCACGTCAGCGCCTGGTGCGGCTGCACGGACAACCACGCCTGCTCGGCGCGAGGGAGGTCGCCCTGCAGGAAGAGGGCGGCGTTGAGGGCGCCGATGGAGGTGCCCGCCACAGCGCACACGCGGCGGTCCAGCCCGGCTTCCCGCATGGCTTTCCAGACGCCGATTTGATACGCTCCCCGCGCTCCGCCGCCCGACAGCACGAGCCCGAGCTTCTTGTACTTGTCCGTTTCGGCGGAGGCGCCGCTTTCCGGCGCCGGCCGCTGCGCGTTGCCGCCCGTTTCGTCCGCCACCGCCGCGCACCTCGCCTTTCCCGCTGCCAACTCTAGCATAGCCTACGCGGCGGTCCTCTTCCATCCGCGACCGGAGCTAGGGCCGCCGGCCCGGTGCTAGAGCTGGAAGCGGCGCACGCTCGCCTGCAGGTCGGCGGCCAGCCGGTTCAGACGCTCGGCGGAGGCGGCCACTTGCTCCGCGGCCGCGCTCACCTCTTCGATAGCCGACGCCACTTCCTCCGAGCCGGCGGCGTTGCTTTCGGCCGCCGCGGCCGTCTGCTGCGCCGCCGCGGCCATCTCTTCCGCGCCGGCCGCCATGTCCCGGCTCGCGGCCACGTTGTCCGCCGCGGACCGTGCGATGGACTCCAGCGCTTGTGCCACCCGCTCGCCGTTGGCCCGCACCGCGTCGGCCATATCCGCCAAGCCCAGCACGCCTTGGACGCTCTTCTCCACCGTGGCCAGGATATCGCTGAGCGCCTGCCCGGCCTCGCCCGCCAGCGCCACTCCGTCGTCGACCTGGCGCGTCACCTGTTCCATGGCGACCGCCGCCTGGTCCACCCGGCTCTGGATGTCGGCAATGACCCGGCTGATCTCTTTCGCCGACTCGGCCGAACGGGCCGCCAGGGTACGCACTTCGTCCGCGACCACCGCAAAGCCCCGGCCGTGTTCTCCCGCCCGCGCCGCCTCGATGGCCGCGTTCAGCGCCAGCAGGTTCGTCTGGTCCGTGATGGCGGCGATGAGCTGCGAAATTTCCCCGATTTTCGCCGACAGCCGGTGCAGCTGCCGCACCTCGGCCGCCGTGCGCTCGATGACTTCCCGGATGTTTTGCATGGACCCGACGGTGCGGTGAATGACGTCGGCGCCTTCCTGGGCCGTTTGGGACGCTTGCTTGGCCTCGGCGGCCAAAAGGTCCGCCCGGTGCGCCATCGTCTGGGCCGCTTGGGTCATTTCCTCGGCCAGCTGCGCCGCGGCCGCCACGTCGGCCGACGTCCGGCGCGCTTGCTCGGCCAGGCGGCGGATGGCGTCCTGCAGGCGCCGGGCCGCTTCACGGCTAGTTTCGGCGACGCGCGCCTGCCGGGCGGCTTCGGCGGCCAGCTCGGAAACCACTTGGGTGGCGGCTTCGGCGGCCTGGGCCGACTGGCTCGAGGCGGCCGCGAGCTGGTCGGCCGCGGCGCCCACGGCGCGGGACGTGTCGAAGACCCCGAAAATCAGGTCGCGCCGCGTTGCCGTTGGTTCGTAAATGGCCGCCATGACGCCGGGGATTTCGTCTCGGCCGCGGCCTGGTGGCTTCTCTGTCCGCACGTT
>QGSR01000442.1 GCA_003387805.1 Bacillota bacterium
CGCAACGACATTTACGACCGCTTCCGGGCATCTCCCGAGGACTTGCGCCCGGGGCCGGTCAATGCTTCGTCGGCCGAGCTGCGGGTCATTCCGACAACGGCGTACGACACGATGACGCAGGCGGCCGCGGCCGGCGAGTTCGACGAAGACGACGCCGCCGCGCAGGAACCCCCGCTGGAGAAGACGCCGCAGCTGCTGTTGGAGCTGCTGGATCTTTGGGGCGTCGAAGAGCGGTATCACGACGCGATTTTGCGCTGCCGCTCGGTGGACGAGCTGCTGGACCTGGATTTGCCGGAAGACATTACGGAAAAGCTGCTCCACTGGCACGAGCCGCCGGACATTGACCGCATCATCGAGCAGCCCACCATGGCGTTGGACGACGTGGAGGACCTCAACCGTTACATGGAGGGCAGCCTGAAGCGGTTCCTCCTCAAGCTTGACCCGGAGCAGGAGCGAGTGGCGGCCCGCACGCTGCAGGGGCCCACGCTGGTCAAGGGCGGCCCGGGCACGGGCAAGTCGCTGGTGGCGCTGTACCGGCTGAAGAACCTGCTGGAAGCGCCCAAGCAGGGCGTCCTCTTTGCGGAAAAGACGCCCCGCATCTTGTTCGTCACGTACACCCGGGCGCTGATCAACGTCTCCGAGGAGCTGCTGGTCGAACTGCTTGGGGAGGTCCCCGCCGACGTCCACGTCATGACGCTGGACGCCAAGGTCAAGCAGCTCATCGAACAGTCGGGCCGGCCGTTCCGGCCTGCCAGCGACAAGGACGAGCGGCAGGCGCTGAACGAGGTCTTGGCGGAGCTGGGCGGGCCCGCCAGCGCCTCGCAGCCGGCCGTGTTCCGGGAGAAAATTGCGGCGCTCAGGCCGGACTACTTGCTGGAGGAGTTCGACTGGGTCATCGAAGGCCGGGGCCTGGACGACCTGCAGCAGTACTTGGCGGAGGACCGCACGGGGCGGGGCATCCGCTTTGACCGGGTGACCCGCACGGCCGTGTGGGCGGTGTACCAGCAGTTTGAGCAGAAGATTCGCGAGCGCGGGCTCAGCACGTGGAACTCGTACCGGCGGGAGGCGGCCCGCATGGCCCGCAGCCTGGACGACGCCCAGCGCTACGACGTGGTCATCGTGGACGAGGCGCAGGATTTGACGCCGGTGGGCCTGAGCGTCTGCATCGAGCTGTGCAAGGACCCGGCGGGCCTGTACCTCACCGCCGACGCGAGCCAGTCCATTTACAGCCGCGGCTTTTCGTGGCAGCGCGTCCACGACGACCTGCGGGTGCGCGGGCGCACGACCGTCCTGAAGCGCAACTATCGCATGACGCGGCAAATCGGTGCGGCCGCGGTGCAGCTGCTGCGGGAACACGGCGGCGGCGACGAGGAAGTGCTGGAGAACAACGCCGTGCACTGGGGTCCGAAGCCGGTGCTGCTGGGGTACGAAAGCGTGGACGAAGAGGCGCGGGCCATCGCCGAGTTTTTGCGGCGGTCGGCGCGGGAGCTGAGCATGCCCGTTCACCACGGCGCCGTGCTCGTACGCACCAACGAACTGGGCAAGCAGCTGGCCGATGCGCTGAGCGCGGCCGGGGTGCCGGCCCAGCATCTGCGCAGCGCGGAAGTGACGCTGGATATGGACAGGGTGCGGGTGATGAC
>QGSR01000139.1 GCA_003387805.1 Bacillota bacterium
GGCTGAACAGGTGACATTCCCGCTGGCTTTCGCCGCGGGTTTGGTGTCGTTCGTGTCACCGTGCGTGCTGCCGCTGGTCCCGGCATACGTGACGTACCTCACCGGTTCGAGTCTCGACGCTTTGGCGTCGGGGCAGAACCGGCGGCGGCTGGTGCTCAACGGCGTGTTCTTTATCCTCGGCTTCACCCTCGTCTTCGTGGTAATGGGGATGGGCGCCAGCGCCATCGGCCGCTTGCTCACCGAGTACATGGGCCTGGTGCGCCGCATCGGCGGCGTCATCGTCATCGTATTCGGCCTTTACCTGACGGGGCTGCTGCAGCTGATGGTCCTGGACCAGGAACGGCGGCTGCAGGCGCCGGTGAAGGCGCCGGGCCCGGTGAACTCGCTGCTTTTGGGCGCGACCTTCGCCGCGGGCTGGACGCCGTGCATCGGGCCGGTGCTGGCCAGCGTGCTGCTGCTGGCGGGCACCACGGCCACGGCCACGCAGGGCGCGCTGCTGCTTCTGACCTACGCCGCGGGAATGGCGCTGCCGTTCCTGCTGCTGACGCTTTCGCTGCATCGGCTGCAGTCGTGGCTGCGCAAGCTGCTGCCTTACACGCGCCGCATTCAGGTGGCCAGCGGCGTGCTGATGGTCGTGCTCGGCATCATGATCTACACCAATTCGTTCGTGCTGCTGAACAGCTACTTCGACTGGGGGTTCTAGGTTCATGGCGCGGCGGGGCGTCTCCTGGATCGCTTCGATACTGTTCATCGTCGCGCTGGGAATCTGGGGCTACGTGACGGTGCAGGACACGGTGTCGCAGGGGCTGGTCATGGGTGAACCGGCCCCCGACGCCCTTCTGTTCGACTTGGACGGCCGGCCGGTGCGGCTGTCCGAGTTTTCGGGCCGGCCGCTGATCCTGCGGTTTTCCAGCCGGACGTGCTCGTTCTGCTACGACGACTTCGGCTTCCTGGAGGAGCTGCAGCGGCAGTTCGGCGACGATCTGCAAATCATCGCCGTCGAGGTGGGCGCGCCCCTGAACATGGTTCGGGACGCGGTCCGGGGCCGCAACGAGAGCTACCCCGTGCTGGTGGACTTGCAGGGCGAGGCGGTGGCGGCGTACCAGCCTTCGGGCGCGCCGCAGAACTACTTTATCAACGCCCAGGGGCGGCTCTTGAGCCGGACGCTGGGCGAGCTGTCGGAGATGGACTACCGGGCCCACGTGGCGCAGATTTTGCGCCCGGACGGGTACGCGTTCACCAGCGTACAGGATGAAGTGAAGGCCATCGCGTCGCAGGTGCGCTGCCAGGAATGCCAGGGCATGTCGGCGTGGCAGTCCCAGGCGCCTTCGGCCTGGCAGATGCGGGAAGAAATCGAAGAGATGCTGAAGGCGGGCTGGACGCGCGACGAAATTCTGGACGCTCTGGTGGACCAGTACGGCGTCTGGATCTTGATGACGCCGCCCGCGGAAGGCCGCTTCGTCTGGGTGTACTTGACGCCGTTTCTCGTCATCGGCATCGGCGGGGCGGCGGCCCACGCGCTGCTGAGCCGGCGCCGGCGGCAGGCGGCGGCCGGCCAGGGCGACCAGCAAAGGGCCGAGGAAGCCGTCGAAGTGGATCCCGAACTGGAAGCCCGGGTGCGGCGGCGGCTGCAGGAATACTTGTAGGGCCGGAGGGCTACAGTCTTGCACATCGCTTCGTTGGGACAATGGTTTGTCGTCGCCGCGCTGGTGGTGGCGCTGCTGGGCGTGGGCGCCTCCGCGGGGGCGGTGATCCGGGGCTCGGCCCGGTGGGCCCGCTGGACCCGGGGCCTCGCCCTGGCCGCGTTCGGCCTGGTTACCGCCGGCGCGGGCGTTTTGCTTTATGCGCTGCTGACCGACGACTTCTCGTTCCGGTACGTATTTTCCCACTCGTACCGGCTGCAGCCGACGGCGTACAAAATCGCCGCGCTTTGGTCGGGCCAGGAAGGCTCGCTGCTGTTCTGGACGTGGCTGCAGGCCGGCTACGCCGCGCTGCTGGCCCGGCAGAAGCCCGAGCGGCTGGGCAGCACCCAGGCGCCGGCCCTGGGCATCATGCTGGCCAGCGTGGTGTTTTTCGGCGGCGTGACCGCGTTCGTGGCCAGCCCCTTCGAGACGCTGGCCTTCGCACCGCCGGACGGACGGGGCCTGAACCCGCTGCTGCAGAGCTTCTGGATGATCTCGCACCCGGTCATGCTGTATCTGGGCTTCGTGGGCTTTTCCGTGCCCTTTGCCGTCGCGTTCGCGTCGCTTATCGTGCGCCGGAAAGGCCACGACTGGATTCGCCTGACCCGCCGCTGGACCATGACGGCGTGGCTGGCCTTGAGCCTGGGCATGGTGCTGGGTTCCCGCTGGGCCTACGAGGAGCTGGGCTGGGGCGGCTACTGGGCGTGGGACCCGGTGGAAAACGCGTCCCTCATGCCGTGGCTGACGGCCACCGCCTTCATTCACTCGGTGATGGTGCAGGAGCGCCGGGGCATGCTGAAGCGCTGGAACGTGGCTCTGGTCGCGCTGACGTACTTTCTCTCCGTCTTCGGCACGTTCCTCACCCGCAGCGGCATTCTCTCCTCGGTGCACACCTTCGTGGAGTCCGACATCGGGCCGCTGTTTTTGGGCTTTATGGGCCTCATCGCCGCGTTCAGCCTCTACTTCATCATCGACCGGCGGGATTTGCTGCAGGATGAGCGGTTCGTCGAATCCTACGCCTCGCGCGAGTTCGGCTTCGTCCTCAACAACTTGATTTTGGTGGGCCTGTCCTTCGCCGTCTTCTGGGGCACGGTGTTTCCGCTGGTGTCACGCCTGTTCGGCGTCGAGGTGACGGTGGCCGCGCCGTACTTCAACCGCATTACGGCGCCCCTGTTTCTGGTCCTCATCGTTTTGATGGGCGTCGTGCCCCTTTTGGGCTGGGGGCGGTCTACGTGGAAAGCCGTGGGCATGCAGGTGACGGTGCCGCTGGGCATGGCGCTGGCGTCGTGCGCCGCGCTGTACGCGGGCGGCATCCGCGAAACGGGCTTCTTGCTGGCGGTGGCCGGCGCCGTGGTGGTGGTGGCGGCCATTGCCTTCGAGATTACGCAGTCCGTCGCGGCGCGGCTGCGGTTCACCAACGACCCGCCCCTTTTGGTGCTGCCGCGCCTTTTGGCCCGCAACCCGCGGCGCTACGGCGGCTATTTGGTCCACATCGGCATCGTCATCATCGCCGTGGGCATCGCGGGCTACAGCCACTACCACCAGGAGGCGCTGCGGGGCCTGGAAGTGGGGCAGCAGGCGTCCATCGGGCCGTACACCATCGTCTTCGAAGGCCTGCAGGAAGGCGAGGAGCGGGGCGTGCCGCACACCGCGGCCCGGGTGCTGGTGCGCCGGGACGGCCGGGACGTAGGCTATTTGCTGCCCAAGCGGCTGTATTACCCCGGCTGGGTCGACATACAGGGGCCCAGCACCGAAGTGGCCATTCACTCCACGGCCGCGGGGGACTTGTACGTCGTCCTCGCGGGCTGGGACGAGTTCGGCACGGTGGTGGGCTTTCAGCTGTTCTGGAATCCGATGATGAGCTGGCTTTGGTTCGGCGGCCTGGTGCTGATGGCCGGCACCATGTTCGCGCTCTGGCCGCGGCCCGAACGGGCGCCGGCGCCGGCGGAACGGGTGTTTGAAGCGCTGCGGGAGCTGGAGTACGACCGGGCGCTGGGCCGCATCCCCGAGGCCGAGTACGTGCGGGTGCGGGCGGCCCTGATGGAACAGGCGGCCAAGCTGTCCGATGCGGAGACGGCGGCCCGCGGCGCGCTGGAGCGGGAGCTGGCCGCCGAGCTGAAAGTGCGCGGGGAGGCGCGGCAGTGACGCTGCGAGACGCCGCCGGGGCCCGGGCCGTGCTGTTCTGTCTCATGGTCGCGCTGGCGGCGTGGGCGGGAGCGGCGCGGCCGGCCTACGCGCAGACGCCCGAGGAGGCACCCGACGTGGAGATGCTCTGGGAGCTCATGGTCATGACCCGGGCGCCCGAGGGCGTGCAGGTGGTGCACCTGATGCACGTGGCCAACATGGGCCCGCGCGTCGCGACGGCGGTGCCGCTGGCCGTCCCCGAAGGCGCCCGCTGGGTGGAGGCGCCGGCCACGCTCATCCTGGACGAAGGGGCGGCCGTGGACCCCGAGCCGCTGGCCGTGGGCGAGCAGCGGCGCTACATGGTGGTGTACGAAATTCCGTGGCAGCGGCTGCCTATGGCCGTGCGCCGGCCCATCCTGTACCCGACCCACGAGGTGGATCTGTGGGTGCGGCCGGGCGAGCTGGAGCTGCGGGGCGTGGGCTTGCAGGCCGGCGGCCGGGAGCAGTTTGAAGGCGTGGAAGTGGAAACGTACCGGATGACGGATTTGCAGCCCCATCCGGCCTGGCAGGTGGTGCTGGACAGCCCGCTGTCGGGCTCGGCGCGGCTGCTGGCCGAGGCGCCGCTGGGCCAGCGCAGCGACCCGGTGGACATTTTGCGCACCCATCCGGCGACGCGCTGGATTTTGGGCGCTTTGGCCGTCATCGGCCTCGCGGCCGTGGTCCGGCGGCTGCTGCCGGACCGGTCCGTGGGGGCGCGCGGGGAGGGCGCGGCGCCCGACGGCCCCGCGGCGGCCGGCGCGTCGTCGCGCCTCGCGCACGAGATCGAGCTGCTGAAGGAAGAGATCGTCCGGGCGGACGTAGCCTTTGAAAGCGGCGAGCTGGACGAGGAAACGTACCGGCTGCGCCGCGGGGAGCTGAAGGAACGCCTCGTGGCGCTGATGTCCGCGCAAAGGCCGGCGGGAGGTGAACGCCGTTGAAGCGCGTCGTGCGGTGGCTGCCCGTCATCGTGCTGCTGGTGTTCGTCGGCGCGGCCCTTTTGTATTCCGAAAGCTTGAAAGCCCGGGTTCAGGTGGGCGCGGCGGCGCCGTCTTTCGAGCTGCCGGCTTTGGACGGCGGCACGGTGCGGCTGGACGACTTCCGCGGCCGGCCCGTCATCATCAATTTCTGGGCCGCGTGGTGCCCGCCGTGTCTGGAGGAAATGCCGGCCCACGACGAGTTTTACCGCCGCTACGGCGACCGGATCGTGTACCTGGCCGTCAACCAGCGGGAGACGGTGGCCCGCATTCAGCGGCACCTGGACGAGGTGAAAGAGGCGGGGCTGACCATGACCCTGCCCATTTTGCTGGACCGGCGCGGTTCGGTGGGCGAGGCCTTCCGGCTGGGCGGCATGCCGGAAACGTGGGTCATCGATCCCCAGGGCATCGCCCGCCGGCACTGGATCGGGCCGGTGACCTTCGAGCAGCTGCAGGCGGGCTACTGGGAGGCCACCGGGCGTTTCATCGATGAAGCCGACGGCGGGCCCTTCCACGGCCGGGGCGCGGCCCGGGCGGTGCTGGCCGTGCCCGGCGCCGGCGGCGGGCCGGCGCGCGTCTATATCGGCGGCGAGGGCGGGCTGGCTCGCTACGACCTGGCCGAAGGCGGCGCGCCTGCGCCGGACTTCGTGTGGGAAGCGGTGGACGGCGAGACGGTGACCGCGCTGGCC
>QGSR01000140.1 GCA_003387805.1 Bacillota bacterium
GTCATGGCGCACGCCTTGATCCAGCAGCATGCCCCGCACCCGCTGCGCGAAGAAGTCCATCACCCGCTGCAGCAGCGCGTCGGCTTCGTCGTCGAACCGCCCGCCGAAGGCGGCCAGAGCCGCCGAGAGGGCTTCCCCGAGGTGAATCTCCAGCGGGAAACCGCTGACGATGCGCACGACGCCCAGCGCCTGGCGCCGGAGCGCGTACGGATCCTGGGAGCCCGTCGGAATCAAGTCCACGCCGAAGCAGCCTACGATGGTGTCCAGCTTGTCGGCCACGCTTAGAATCGAGCCCGCCAATGTCCGCGGCAGCTCGTCGCCCGCGAACCGGGGCAGGTAATGCTCGAACACCGCGTCGGCCACCGCTTCCCCTTCGCCCGACAGCAGCGCGTATTCCCTGCCCATGACGCCCTGCAGCTCGGGGAATTCGTACACCATCTGCGTGACCAGGTCGGCTTTGGCCAAGTAGGCGGCCCGGTCGACCACGGCCGCGACCTCTTCGTCCGCGCCGGCCATGCGGGCCAGGGACGCCGCCAGGGCCCGCACCCGCTCCACCTTTTCGTACACCGTGCCCAGCCGCTCCTGGAACACCACGTCCTTCAGCCGGGGGACGTAGTCGGCCAGGGGCGTCTTCCGGTCTTCGTCGTAGAAGAACCGGGCGTCCGCGAGCCGGGCCGCCAGCACCTTTTCGTTGCCGCGGCGGACGACGTCCATGTCCTCCCGCGGACCGTTGGCCACGGCCACGAACAGCGGCAGCAGCCGTCCCGCCTTGTCGGCCAGCGGGAAGTAGCGCTGGTGCTCCCGCATGGGCGTGATCAGCGCGGCGCGCGGCAGCTGCAGGAACGACTCGTCGAACGATCCGACCACGGCCGCAGGCCACTCCACCAAGTTGGCCACCTCGGCCACCAGGTCTTCGTCCTCCAGGACCGAGGCGCCATGGGCTTCGGCGGCCCGGCGGACTTCGTCCCGCACCGCCTGCGTCCGCTCCGGTCCATCCACCAGCACGTACGCGGCCCGCATGCGTTCCACATAGTCGGCGGGGCCGTCCAGCACCACGTCGCCTTTGGCCAGGAAACGGTGGCCGCGGCTGATGCGGCCCGCGGCCACGCCGTCCAGCGTCACCGGCAGCACCTGCCCGTCCAGCAGCGCGACGAGCCAGCGCACCGGCCTGGCGAAGCGCAGCGTTCCGTCACCCCACCGCATCGACTTGGGAAACTGCAGGCCCGCGATGAACCCCGGCAGCCACTCGGCCAGCACGTCCGCCGCCGGCCGGCCCGCGGAGCGGGTAATCGCGAACACGTACCGGCCTTGCTCCGTCTCCCGAATCTCCAGCTCGTCCACGCTGACGCCCTGGCCCCGGGCGAAGCCCAGCGCGGCCTTGGTGGGCGCGCCCGTCTCGTCGAAGGCGACCCGGGCCGACGGACCCTTCATTTCCCGCACCAGATCCTCCTGACGGGCCGCCAGCCCGAACACCAGCAGCGCCAGCCGCCGCGGCGTGCCCTTGACTTCCAGGCGGTCATAGGTCAGGCGCAAGTCGGCCAGCTGCTTTTCCGCGGCTTCCTGCATTTGGCCCAAGGCCCCGTCCACGAACCGGGCGGGCAGCTCCTCGGTGCCGATTTCCACCAAAAGGTCCAGCTTCACGACGACGCCCCCTCCCGGCGCAGCAGCGGAAAGCCCAGCTTCTCCCTTTGGGCGACGTAAGCCGAGGCGCACTCCCGGGCCAGGCGCCGCACCCGCGCGATGTACTTCGTCCGCTCGGTGACGCTGATGGCCCCACGCGCATCCAACAAGTTGAACGTGTGCGAGCACTTCAGGACGTAATCGTAGGCGGGCAGCACGAGCCCGGCCTGGACCACGCGCTCCGCCTCGGCCTCGAAGCGGTCGAACAGCTCGAACAGCAGCCCGGTGTCGGCCTGCTCGAAGTTGTAGCGGGACTGCTCCACTTCGTTTTGGTGGAACACGTCGCCGTAGGTGACGCCGTCCACCCACTCCAGGTCGAACACGTTGTCTACGCCCTGCAAGTACATGGCCAGCCGCTCCAGCCCGTACGTCAGCTCCACGGACACAGGCTTCAGATCCAGGCCGCCGCACTGCTGGAAGTACGTGAACTGGGTAATCTCCATGCCGTCCAGCCACACTTCCCAGCCCAGGCCCCAGGCGCCCAGGGTGGGCGACTCCCAGTCGTCCTCGACGAAGCGAATGTCGTGCTTGGCCGGGTCGATGCCGATGGCCGGCAGGCTGGCCAGGTACAGCTCCTGGATGTCGTCGGGCGACGGTTTCAGGATGACCTGGTACTGGTAATAGTGCTGCAGCCGGTTGGGGTTTTCCCCGTAGCGGCCGTCGGTGGGCCGGCGCGAAGGCTGCACGTACGCGGCCTTCCACGGCTCGGGTCCCAGCACGCGCAAGAAGGTGGCCGGGTGCATCGTCCCCGCGCCGACCTCCATGTCGTAGGGCTGCAAGATGATGCAGCCTTGGTCGGCCCAGTAGCGTTCCAACGCGAAAATCATCTCTTGAAAGTTCACCGCTCAACCCCCTGCGTTTCCGCCGCGCCCAAAGACAGCAGGAAATCCATGGAATGCAGCCAGCGGCCGATGCGGGCCGCGCAGTATTTGGGCAGCACGTCCTCCAGCGTTTGCAAAGCCCGCCGGGACGGCCGCAGAACGCCCAGCCGCGCCGGCTCGGCCCGGGCCATGTAGCGCATCACTTCCAATGACTCGTGGTCCAGTTTGGTCGCGTCCGCGCCGCGGCAGCGCCCGCACACGAGCCCTCCGGCCTCGACGCTGAACCACGACGCGTCCTGCGCCCCGCAGCGCACGCAGTCGTCCAGGTGCGGCCGAAAGCCCAGTTCCTGCATAAGCTGCACCTCGAAGTACCGCGTCGTCAATGCCAGCCGCGGGCCCGTGGCCAGCATCTCCATAACCATCAATAATAGCGCAAACAGGCGGGGATGTCCATCGTTCAGCTCCGTCGTGCGGTCCAGGAGCTCCGCCACGTAGGCCGCATGGGCCATGCGCAGCAAGTCCTCCCGCAGGGGCAAAAAAGACCGCACGATTTCGCCCTGGCTGATGGTGTCCAGCGACTTGCGCTCGTACAGCAGGAAGCGGCCGTGGGTAAACAGCTGCGTCACACCCAGAAGCCGGCTGCGCGGACGGCGCACGCCCCGGGCCACCGCCTCCACTTTTCCCCGCTCATACGTGAACAGCGTGACGATTTTGTCCGCCTCGCCCAGGCTGCGGGAGCGCAGCACCACCGCCTCGGCCTTGTAAAGAGCCATCGAACCGGGTCTCCTTCGGGCGGCGCCGCCGTCAGCGCCGGAACAGTGCGAACAGCAGCGTGAGGATGAGGCTGAGCAAGATGGACGTGGCGATGGGGATGTAAATCGTCCAGTTGCCCCGGCGGATGACGATGTCGCCCGGCAGCCGCGGGATGCCGACGCGCTCCAGCAGCAGAATCAGCACGCCGATCACCAGCAGCACGACGCCCGCCACCACGAGGCTTCGCCCGACGCCCGAAAACGGCACCGCTCACGCCTCCTCGAACAACGTAGACTGATCGACGCCCGGCGGGGCTTGGGCCGGCGCCCGGTCGTCCTCCTCCTGGCCGCGCCTTGGCAGCGGCCGATTCAAATGCCGGTACGCCAGGGCCGTGGCCCGCCGGCCCCGGGGCGTCCGCTCCAGATAGCCGATTTGCATGAGGTACGGCTCGTAGACGTCTTCGATGGTTTCGACCTCTTCGCCGGCCGCCGCGGCCAGCGTCTCCACGCCCACCGGGCCGCCGCCGAACTTGTCGATGATGGTCTGCAGCAGCGCCCGGTCGACGCGGTCCAGCCCCAGCTCGTCCACGTCCAGCATGGCCAGGGCCTCGCGCGCCACCGGGCCGGTGACCCGCCCGTCGGCCCGCACCTGGGCGAAGTCCCGCACCCGCTTCAGCAGCCGGTTGGCGATGCGGGGCGTTCCCCGGGCCCGCCGGGCGATCTCTCGCGCCCCCTCCTCGGTGACGTCTACGTCCAGCACCTGAGCCGCCCGCGTCACGATTTGCATCAAGTCCCGCTCGGTGTAGTACTCCAGCCGGAACAAGACGCCGAAGCGGTCCCGCAGGGGCGAGGTCAGCATGCCCGCCCGGGTGGTGGCCCCGATGAGCGTGAAGGGCGGCAGATCCAGCCGCAAGGACCGCGCACTGGGCCCCTTGCCGATGACGATGTCCACCGCGAAGTCTTCCATGGCCGGATAGAGCACTTCCTCCACCGTGCGGTTCAGGCGGTGGATTTCGTCGATGAACAGCACGTCCCGGGGCTCCAGGTTGGTCAAGATGGCCACCAGGTCGCCCTGGCGCTCGATGGCCGGGCCCGAGGTGGTGCGCATGTTGACGCCCAGCTCGTTGGCGATGACGCCCGCCAGCGTCGTCTTGCCCAGCCCCGGCGGACCGCTCAGGAGCACGTGGTCCAGCGCCTCGGCGCGGGAGCGGGCCGCCTCGATAAACACCGACAAGCTTTCTTTGATCTGGTCCTGCCCGATGTACGAGGCCAGCCGTCGCGGGCGCAGGCCGGCCTCAATCTCCGCGTCCTCCGGCCGCAGCCGGCCCGTGACGATGCGCTCCTCGTCTCTGTTCACCGCACTGTCCTCCCTCGCCGCGCCGCGGCCTGCCGGCGCTACGCGTCAAAAGGCGCCAGCTCCCGCAGGGCCAGCCGCACCAGCCGGGCCGTGTCGGCTTCCCCTTTCGCGGCGCGGGCGGCCCGCACCGCCCGGGCCGCGTCGGCCTCGGCATAGCCCAATGCCACCAGCGCCGCCACCGCGTCGGACTCGGGTGCATCGAAAGCCGCCGCGGCCTGCGGTCCGGCGTCGCCTTCCGGACCCGGCGTCAGCTTGCCTTTGAGCTCCAAAATCATGCGCTGCGCGGTTTTGCGGCCCACGCCCGAAATGCGGGTCAAGGACGCGACGTCCTCCTCGGCGATGGCCCGCCGGAATTCCGCGGGCCGCAGGGTGGACAGCGCGGTCAGCGAGAGCCTGGGCCCCATGCCGGACACGGTCATCAAGTCCTCGAACAGGCGCAGCTCGTCTTCCGACGCGAACCCGTACAAGGCCAGCGTGTCCTCGCGCACGTGGGTGTGGGTGTGCAGCGTCACCTCTTCACCCGGGCCCGGCAGCGCCGCGGCCGTGGACGCGGGCACCGCCACCCGGTAACCCACGCCGCCCACGTCGACGACGACCCAGTCCGGCCCCCGGCGCAGCACCCGGCCCCTCAGCATCGCGATCACTTGAACGCGTCCCCCCAGCGCCGCCGGGTGGCCATGGTGTGCGCGCACGTCAGCGCCACCGCCAGCGCGTCGGCCACGTCGTCGGGCTGCGGCACGGCGTCCAGCCCCAGGAGCGTCTTCACCATGTAGCCGACCTGCTCTTTGGCCGCGCGGCCCTGCCCCGTCACCGCGAGCTTGACTTCCAGCGGCGTGAACTCGTGAATGTCCAGCCCCGCTTCGGCCGCGGCCAGCAGCACGACGC
>QGSR01000141.1 GCA_003387805.1 Bacillota bacterium
GCGAAGGCATCATCGTGTACGAGCTGGGCGGCTGGCCGGCGCCTTTCGGCATCGTCATGGCGGTGGACCTTTTGTCGGCGCTGCTGATGCTGATGGGCGTCGTTACCGCCGCGGCGTCGCTGTTTTTCGCCTTCCGCTCCATCGGGCCGCTGAAGGAGCGCTATTTCTTCTACTCGCTGATCATGTTTTTGGTGGCCTCGGTCAACGGCGCGCTGATGACCGGCGACATCTTCAATCTGTACGTTTTCTTCGAGCTCATCCTGATTTCGTCGTATCTGCTCTTCACCCACGGGGGCCGGGCCGGGCAGCTGAAGGAGTCGTTCAAGTTTCTCTTGATCAACTCGGTGTCGTCGGCGTTCCTGCTGCTGGCGATTGCCGGGCTGTACGCGCTGACGGGCACGCTGAACATGGCGGATCTGGCGGTGAAAGTGGCGCTGCTGCCCGACAAGCGCATCGTCGCGGCGGTGGGCATGGTGTTCGTCTTCGCCTTCGGCGTCAAAGCCGCGCTGGTGCCGCTGTTTTTCTGGCTGCCCAGGACGTATGCGGAAGTGTCCACGGCCGCGGCCGCGCTGTCCGCGGGCGTGGGCACGAAAGTGGGCGTGTACGCGCTGTACCGCATGTTCACCTTGATTTTCGTCCACCACGTGGATTACACGCACAAGGCGGTCCTAATGGTGCTGGCGGTGCTGACGATGGTCATCGGCGTGCTGGGGGCCATCGCGCAGATGGACTTCAAGCGGCTGCTGTCCTTTCACATCGTCAGCCAGATCGGCTACATGATTTTTGGTCTGGCCGTCATGAGCGTCGCGGGCCTGGCCGGCGGGCTCATGCACATTATGTTCAACATGATTATCAAGCCTGCGCTGTTTCTCATCGCGGGTGCGACGGAAGAGGCCACCGGCACCACCGACTTGCGCAAAATGAGCGGCGTCATTCACTACGCGCCCGCGCTGGCCTTTACGTTCCTGCTGGGCGGCCTGGGCCTGGCCGGCGTGCCGCCCATGAGCGGGTTTATCAGCAAAGTGACGCTGTTTCAGGCGGGCTTTGCGGGCGGACACTGGTGGGCTACGGGGGCCGCGGTGGTGGTCAGCTTCTTCACGCTGTTTTCCATGATCAAGATCTTTCGCTTGGTATACTGGGGGCCTAAAGACGGCCTGACGGAAGGGCAGCGCCGCACGCTGCCGGCGTGGCGCCGTTTCGCCGCCCCCGGAGCGGCGCTGGTGGCTTTCGGGCTCCTCATGGGCCTGGGCGGCGCGTACTTGGTGGACTACGCCGACGCCGCTGCCAGGTGGCTGATGAATCCGGCCCTTTACATCGAGGGCGTGCTGGGCCCGGGCGCGGCCGACGTCCTCCTTCTCACCGAGACGGTGTCCGAGGTGATGCAGCCGTGATTACCCAGTTCGTCGTCACCCTCATCATCGCCGGCGTGTGGATGTTTCTGCAGGAGACGCCGGCGTGGGAAAACTTCGTCGTCGGCTTCGTCATCGGGCTGGTGGTCATGCAGCTGGCGGTGCGGCGCCTGGACACGCCGTTTTGGCTGCACCGCGTGCTGGCCTTCGTCAAGCTGAGCTTCGTCTTCCTGGCGGAGGTGGTGCGCTCGGGCGTGCGGGTGTCGTACTTGATCCTGCACCCGAAACTGCCCATCAGCCCGGGCTTGGTGGCGGTGCCGCTGGACGTGACCAGTGACGAAGCCATCACCATTTTCGCCGGCATGATCACGATGGCGCCGGGTTCCATTTCGGTGGAGCTGTCGCACGATCGCAAGTACTTGTTCGTGCACGCGCTGGAGGCGGGCGATCCGCACAAGGCGGCCGCGTTTTTCAAGAACGCCTTTGAACGCCACATCCTGGAGGTGTTCGAGTAGCCGTGGAACTGCTGCTGGACGTGGTCATCATCCTCATGACGCTGTCGACGCTGGTGGTGGCCGCCCGCATTTTGCTGGGGCCGTCGTTGCCCGATCGGGTCGTGGCCGCGGACGGCGCGACGACCCACGTCATCGCGCTGAGCGTGCTGGTGGGCATGAAACTGAAGTCGACGACCATGTTCGACGTGGCCATCGCCTTGTCCATTTTGTCCTTTCTGACGGCCATCGTGGTGGGGAAGTACATGGAGAAGGGGCACATCATCGATGATATCGGCAATCGTTAGCATCTTCCTCATCATCGGCGTCATCTTGTCCATCGTGGCCGCGGTGGGCCTCCACCGGCTGAAAGACCCGTATACGCGCCTGCACGCGACGTCGGCCATCAACTCCTTCGGGCTCATTTCGATTTTGGTCGCGTCGGTGTTCTACTTCGTGGAGGAGTCGGCCGTCACCAGCCTGCGGCAGCTTCTGGCCGTCTTCTTCATCTTCATTACCGTGCCCGCGGGCACCCACATTTTGTCGCGCGCGGCCATCGTGCGGGACGTGCACGTGTGGAAGCCCGACGGGTCGGAGCTGCGGCAGCACGAGGTGGAAATCATCCAGACCATCAAGCGGCAGTCGGAGGAGCGCCGGGCCCATCGGCTGCGGGAGGAAGTGCAGGGGCGGGAGGGCCTGGACGGCGCGAAAAGGAGCTGAAGTCCCGTGAACGGGCGGGAAGTCATCGTCGAACTCGTTGACGTGCACAAAGTGTATCCGCTGGGGGAGACGGAAGTCCACGCCGTGCGGGGCGTGTCCTTCCGCGTGGAGAAAGGGGACTTCATCTCCATCACCGGCCCTTCCGGCTCGGGCAAATCCACCATCCTGAACCTGATCGGCTGCATCGACAAGCCCACGTCCGGCGTGGTCAAAATCGCGGGCGTGGAGACCGGGACCCTCAACGACCGGCAGCTGACGGAGCTGCGGCAGAAAACGCTGGGCTTCATTTTTCAGTCCTTCAACCTCATCCCCGTGCTGGACGTGTACGAAAACGTGGAGTTTCCGCTTCTTCTGGGCAAAGAGCGGCCTGGCAAGCGCGAAACCGAGGAGTGGATCAACTTCCTGCTGGAGGCCACGGGGCTCGCGTCCCACCGCCGGCACAAGCCCAGCGAGCTGTCGGGCGGGCAGAGGCAGCGGGTGGCCATCGCGCGGGCGCTGGCCACTAAGCCGAAAATCGTGCTGGCCGACGAACCGACGGCCAATCTGGACTCCAAAACGGGCAAAGCCATCATCGAGCTCATGAAGAAGCTCAACCAGGAGCTGGACACCACCTTCATCTTCTCGACCCATGACCCCGAGATCGTGGCCGTCGCGGACCATGTCATCCGGCTGCAGGACGGGCGCATCGTCGAGGAGATCCGGTCGGGCCGCGACCGGGGCCCGGCGGCGAAGGCGGGCGCTCCGTCATGAGCGTCGCTCTAAAGATCGCCTTTCGCAACATTTTGCGGCACAAGACGAAAACGCTCATCGTGGGCGTGCTCATCGCCGTCGGCATCATGGTGCTCATCGTGGGCAACTCCCTGATGGACACCGCCGAGCGGGGCATCGCGCAGACGTACGTGGAAAGCTACACCGGGCATTTGCTCATCACCGGGCGGCACCACGGCAATGTGACCATTATGGGCCTGGAAGGTCCCGACGCGATGGATGCGGTCATGCCCGTGGTGCCGTCGTTTGCGCAAGTGTTCGAGTACGTGGCGAACCATCCCCGGGTGGCCGCGGTGAACCCCCAGGCCACCGCGGGCGCGCTGGTGGACTACGAGCACCGGCGGGGCTTGACCCAGGCCTTCGGCATCGATCCGGAGTACTACCAGGACATGTTTCCGGACAACATCGAGATTTTGCGGGGGCGCATGCTGCTGCCCGGCGAGGAGGGCATCGTGCTCAACGAGCAGGTGGTGCGGCGCCTGGAGCGCACCGGCGAGGTGCGGGTGCAGCCCGGCGACCGCGTCATCCTGACGGGCATCAGCACCGCGGGCGGCGTGCGGGTGCGGGAGGTGCCGGTGCGGGGCGTGTTTCGCTTCCGGCACGGCAACCCGGCGGTGAACTTCGTGTCCCTTGTAGACATTACCAACGTCCGGGCGCTGGCCGGCATGAAGCTGCTGCAGGTGACGGAAGCCGAGCTGACGGAGCTGGAGGCCAGGCTGCTGGGCGGCGTGGACGAGGACGAGCTGTTCGGCGGCTTGGAGGACTCTCTGTTTTCCGATCTGTTTGCGGACGCGGACGTGTTCGGCGAAGGCGCGTGGCTGTTCGCGGACGTGCTGGACGAAGACGCGCTGCTGGCCGGCTTCGGCGCCCCGGAGGACGAGCCGGTGGAAGGGATCGGGGCGGTCTCGGCCGCGGCCCAGTCCGACGCCTGGCACTTTTTGCTGGTGAAGCTGGTGGACGGCGCGGACCCGAAGGCGGTGGCCGCCGAGCTGGAGCAGTGGCTGGCGGCCCACGGCATCGACGCGATGGTGTCGGACTGGCTGTCGGGCGCGGGCGCGGTGGCCAGTCTGGCCACGGGCACCAAGCTGGTCTTCAACATCGTGGTCGTCGTTATCGCGGTGGTGGCCGTCATTATTATCATGAACACGCTGGTCATCTCGGTGACCGAGCGGACCACGGAGATCGGCACCATGCGGGCGCTGGGCGCGCAAAAGTCCTTCGTGCGGCGCATTATCGTCTGGGAGACGGTGATGACCGCGGGCCTTTTCGGGCTTGTCGGCGTCGCGGCGGGTCTTTTGGTGCTGCTGATTTTGAACTGGTCGGGCATCGAGGCGCCCAACGCCTTTTTTGAAGTGCTGTTCGGGGGCAAAGTGCTTCGGCCCGTGCCGTCGTTGCGCTCCATCGTTTCGTCGCTGGTCATCGTCCTCGCCATCGGCGTCGCGTCCAGCTTGTATCCGGTGTCCATCGCCCTGAGAACCGAGCCGGTCCAGGCTATGCAGGAGTGAGCCCTCGTGTGGACCATTGTTCGCATCGCGTACAGAAACATCCGCCGACACGGCCGGCGGGCCGTTTTCCTGGCCGCGGCCGTGGCTTTCGGCGTCATGATGATTACGCTCCTGAACGCCTTCACCGCCGGCGCTATTGACAACATCAAGGGCAATCTGGCGTCCGTGGCCGGCGGGCACGTGTTCGTGGCCGGCAAGGAGCTGGTGGACGGCCGGCGGGAAGTGGATCGCATCGGCGACGACGAGGTGCTGCGGGCCGCGGCCGGACGGGTGCAGGCGCCTGTTCAGTCGGTGCACCGCCGCTCGGCGGTGTTCGCGACGCTCATTTTCGGCTCGAAGACGACGCTGCAGAGCATCGAAGGCGTCGACTTTGCCGACGAGACGGACTTCTCCAGCGGGCTGCAGGTGCTGGAGGGCCAGCGGGTGTTTGGCGCGGAGACGGACCCGCGCGCCTTGATTTTGCCCAAGTCCGCGGCGGAGCGGCTGGGCGTGCAGGTGGGCGAGACGGTGCTGGCGCGGCTGACGACGGTGACGGGGCAGCAAAACGTGGGCGAGTTCCGGGTGGCGGCGGGGGTGGGCGAACTGCTCACGGCGGGCTTCTCTGGGGCGTACGCGAGCCCGGAGGACGTGACCGGGCTCATACGGCGTGCGCCTGCGGG
>QGSR01000142.1 GCA_003387805.1 Bacillota bacterium
CGCTGCGGGGACCGAAACCCCTGCCCCCGCCCCGCCCGCCCCGGCTGGACGGAAGCCGGCCGGAGGAGCCGGCGGCCCGCCGGCCCGGGGGGGCCCGGGTGGGCGCCCTTCGTCGGTGGCCGGGGGGCCCCGCCCGCCGGGAAGGCGGCGCCGTCACGCCTGGTCCCGCCGCGCCGGCACCCGCAAAAACACCGACGCCGGCCCGCAGGACGCCGGTCCGGTCCGCACCTTCTTCCGGAGCGTTTTGGCCGGCGACCTTTGTCCGCCGGCCTCCTCCTCGATGAAGACGGCCTCGCCGGGCGGGCATTCCCGGTTGAACCACCGGAACGCGTCGGCTTTCGACGCGAACACCCGCTCCACCGTCTCGCCGTCCGCCGCGTACTGAATGATGTACCGCTTCATGACTGTCCCTGATAGTGCTCCTGAATGACGTTGACGACTTCCGGCACCAGCTGGTCCCACGACTGCGACGGATCGCGGGTAATCGTCACGAAGTTGTTCAAAAAGAACACCGACGCGACGCCGGGCAGCTCAAAGAGCTTGGCCGCCAGCGGGTTGGCCTGGGCCTGGTCCTTGCTGGCGAACGATTCGGGCGCCCCCTCGGTCACCGCCCGGTCCAGGGTGAACTTCATCGCGTTCGGATTGGGGGTCGGATCGACCATCACGTCGACGTAATCCATCGTCGCGCGACACCTCCTCGCCTCTATTGTCCCCTACCATGTAGCGCTCCCGCAAGAGCGTCTCCGCCACGTAGGCCGCGTGCCGCCGCGACCCGACGCCGCACTTGGCGTAGATGTTGCGCAGGTGGGTCCGCACCGTGGAGGTGGAAATTTCCAGCTCCTCGGCGATCTCCTTCGCGCTGTACCGCTGGGCGATGTAGGGCAAAATATCCCATTCGCGGGGCGTCAGCGGTTCGATGGCCTCCGCATCGAACGTTTCCGGCGCCCACGCCCGCTCCCGCGCCACGTCCACCAGGCGGGAGACCAGCCGGTGCGACGGCGTGCGGCGGGCCAGCACCGCGGCCACGCCCAGCGCCCGCGCCCTTTGGGCCCGGGCCGAGTTGCCGGCCTCGTCCAGCATGACCACCGGCGCGTCGGCGAAATGCATTTTGACGACGCGCAAAATGGTCCGCACACCGGCGGTGACGTCCATGTCGGCCACGATGACGTGCACGTGGGCGCGGCGCCGCGCGCAGCGCTTCAAGTCGTGCACGTCGTGCACTTCAAATACGATGCGCACACGGGGATCTTTGTGCAGGCCCGCCATCAGGGGCCAGCGCGGCAAACGCCTGGGCGTCAGCAGACCAACACCGATCGAGGACACGCCCGGTCACACCTCCTGGGGAGTGCACCCGGGGTCAACGGTCGGCTGCGGCTAGTCGCTTCACCCTCATTCAATGTTCCGTTTCGTTTTCCTTCATCACTTTTTGACGACTCGCCGCGACGGCCCGGTTGGTGCGCTCCACCAGCTCCGCGCCGAAGTTGACCATTTCCTGCACCATGTCGTCGCCGTGAATTTCAATGCGGAGCCGGTTTTGCACCACCGCCGCCGCCCGCTTCAGGCCCGTGGGAATGCGCCGCCATTCCTCTTCAAAGCGGGCCCGCCACTCGTCCCCGGGCGCGTGGGAAAGCCGCAGGTAGATGGCGTAGTATCCGGGCTCGGCCGCGGGCTCGGTGTAGTCGTCCACGTCCACGATCTCAACCCGCTCGGGCGTGGTCATGGTCAGCCCCCCTGCCTTGTCTGGCCGGGACCGGGCGCGTGCGCGGGGCGCCGGCCGTCGCACCGGCACGCGGCTTCGCCGCGTTCGCGCTACGCCAGCGCCAGCGCCGCTTCCCGCAGCGCGTCGGCCACGGCCTGGACGTCCTCGTCGCTCAGGCTCGGATGGACCGGAACCGACAGCACCTGCCGCGCCGCCTCCTCGGCCGCGGGCAGCCGCTCGTTCCCGTACCCTAGTTTCTCGTAAAGGGGCTGCTGGTGCAAGGCGACGGGATAGATGACCGCGCTGTCGATGCCGCGCTCCCGCAGCGCCTCGGCCAGCGCGTCCCGCCGGGGATGCCGAATCGTGTACTGATGATAAACGTGGTAATGCCCTTCCGGCTCCACCGGCAGCGTCAGCGCGGGTACGCCGGCCAGCGCCCGGCTGAGCCGGTCCGCGTTCATGCGGCGCCGCAAGTTCAGCTGCTCCAGCTTGCGCAGCTGCACCAGGCCGATGGCCGCCGCGATGTCCGTCATCCGGTAATTGTAGCCCAGCACGTCGTGCTCGTAGCGGCCGACGCGGCCGTGGTTGACGAGGCGGCGCACCCGCTCGGCCACCTCGTCCGAGTCGGTGACCACCATGCCGCCTTCGCCGGTGGCCAAATTTTTCGTCGCGTAAAAGCTGAAGGTGCCCGCGATGCCGAAGCTGCCCGCCCGCCGGCCGTTGTAGGCGGCGCCGTGGGCCTGCGCGGCGTCCTCGATAATGAGCGCGCCGAACTCGGCCGCCGTGGCCCGAATGGCCGACATGTCGCACGGCAGGCCGAACAGGTGCACGGGCATGACGACTTTCGCCGGCGTCCCGGCGTCGGCCAGCCGCTGCAGCGTGGCCCGCAGCGCGTTCGGGCACATGTTGTACGTGACCGGGTCAATGTCGGAAAACACCGGTACCGCGCCGGCGTGCAAGATGGCGTTGGCCGTGGCGATGAAGGTGAACGGGGTCGTCACGACGCGGTCGCCGGGCTCGACGCCCGCGCCCAGAAGCGCCGCGTGCAGAGCCACCGTGCCGTTGGCCACGGCGATGCCGTGCCGCACGCCCACGTACGCGGCGAACTCCTCCTCAAAGCGGCGCACCACGGGGCCGCTGGCGATGATGCCCGAGCGGAGCACGTCGCTGACGGCTTCGATCTCCTCCCGGCCCAGGTGCGGCTGCGACAACCGGATCATCGCCCGCGCCCCCTATACCGCGACGCTGTCCACCGACGGCAAGGCTTCCTTGTACACGGCCGCCTGAATCCGCTCCACCACTTCCAGCGCGGCCAGGCCGTCGGCCACGCCGATGAGCGGCTGGCAGCCCATGCGGATGCAATCCAGGAAGTGCTTCGTCTGGGCCAGCAGCGGCTCCTGATCCGGCACGAAAATGCGCTCGCCCACGTTTTCCAGCTTGCGGGCGTCGTCGGAGCCGTTGTAGTGCAGCCGGGCGTCCCGGGTCAAGGACAGGCGACGGTCCATGTAATCCATTTCGATGAAGGCGTTTTCGCACGTGATGGTCATCACTCGCGACTTCTGCTCCGTCACCCGCGAGGCGGTGAACGTCACGATGACGTCGTTGTCCAGCCGGGCGGCGCATACCGCGTGGTCCGCGAAGGCCTCGGACTTGACCCGGCGGCCGTAGGCCGACAGCTCCGCGATTTCCGCGCCGGTGAGGTGGCGGACGATGTCGATGTCATGCACCATCATGTCCTGAATGACGTCCAGGTCTTTGACCCGCGGGTCGTACGGCGCCGTGCGGCGGACATCGATGGCGATGATCTTCTGTTCCTGGATAATCTTTTCCAGTTCCTGGACGGCGGGGTTGAAGCGCTCGATGTGGCCCACCTGCACCACCAGATCGTCGTGCTGCTCGGCCAGCTCCATGAGCCGCCGGGCCTCGTCCACCGTGCGGCACACCGGCTTTTCCACCAGCACGTGCACGCCGTGCTCCAGGGCCAGCTTGGCCAGCTCGAAGTGGGAATCGGTGGGCGCTGCGATGGTCACCGCATCCACGTTGGCCAGCAGTTCCCGGGCACTCGAAAACGCCGTCACTTCGTAGTGGCGAGCGACGGCGTCGGCTGCCTTCTTGTCAGGATCATAAATTCCCGTGAAGTTGCAAAGGTGGTTGAAGTGGTCGTAAGCTCGGGCGTGCAGGCGACCCATCTTTCCGACGCCGATGACGCCCACCCGTAGTTTGCTCATCAAAATCCTCCCGTTCGCCTCGCCGCCCGGTCATGCGTTGTGCGCGACAGGCCACCCACAAAAATTCAGCAACATTATAGCACTTCCCTGGGACTTGTCCCACTTTATCATTTCAAACCGTCGCGCGCCGCCGCCCGCGCCGGCGGAATCACACCGGGCCGTGCAGCGAACTCTCGTACGGTTCAAAGAGGGTATTGTACAGGTCCATCGCGTGCCGGTCCGTCATCAAGCTCAAGTAGTCGCACACGAACCGCTTCAGCGACGGGCTTGGCCCCGGCCGCCCGCCGGCGCCCGCGTCGGCCGCCTCGTTCCTGCCGTCCAGCGGTATGCCCTCCGCCGCCAGCCGTTCCCGCACGTGCAGCGGCAGCAGCTTCGGGTTCCCGCTGAAGGCTTCGAACAGCTTCCGCAGCACCATGCGCCCTTTGTGCACCATGCGCACTACGCGCGGATCGTAGTACACGCGCTCGTACAAATAATCTTTCAGCTCCACCAGCTTCCGCCACATGTCGTCGGGAAACGCCGCCACCGGCTCGGGGTGCCGCCGCACCGCATCGGGGCTGTCGAGCCCGTAGCGCTCCAGGCGGCGCACCGTCTCCTCCACCGCCGCCCGGATGAGCCGGTCAATCAAGGCCCGCACGCGAAAACGGCGGGCCATCTCCCGCTCGGCCAGCGGCGTGTAGGCATAGCCCGGCGCCGGCGAAGGGACCTCCCGCCACAGCTCGATGTCCCGCTCCAGCTCCTCCTCCCGGAGAAACCCGGCGGCCAGAGCGTCTTCCAAGTCGTGCGTACAGTATGCGATCATGTCGGCCAGGTTCGACAGCTGCGCCTCCAGGCCCGGCTGCGGCCAGGCGGCGAACTCGTCCGGCACCCGCGGATCGTCGAAAAACGTGGCATGCCGAGCGATGCCTTCGCGCACTTCCCACGTCAAGTTAAGGCCGGGAAAATCCGGATACCGGATTTCCAGCTCGTCGACGATGCGCAAAGCCTGCTCGTTGTGCTCGAAGCCGCCTTCGTCGGCCATGAGCCGGTTCAGCTCGTCTTCGCCGCCGTGGCCGAAAGGCGGATGTCCCAGGTCGTGGGCCAGTGAAATGGCCCAGGTGAGATCCGGATTGGCACCGACCATGTGCGCCAGGGCCGCCCCGATTTGGGCTACTTCGAGGGAATGCGTGAGGCGGGTACGGTAAAAGTCGCCTTCGTGGAAAACGTACACCTGCGTCTTGTACTGCAGCCGGCGGAACGCCGCCGAGTGCAGGATCCGGTCCCGGTCCCGCTGGAAAGCCGTGCGGGGATCGCTGCCGCCCTCGGCGTAGCGTCTCCCCCGGCTGTTCATGGCCGCGGTGCCGTACGGTGCCAGCCGGGCTGCATCCCACCGCTCTTGTTGCGCTTTGTCCAGCAAAGGAAAGCCCCGCAAGGGCCGCGGTCCCCCAAAATACGAATGGTTTTCCTAAATGTCCCAGGTTTCTTCGACGCGGACGGGATTCCTCCTTCCTTGCAGGGATACCCGCGGGCCGCTGAGGATGCCGGTCTTCGGGGATGCGGCGGCCGGGCGCCGAAAGCGTAT
>QGSR01000443.1 GCA_003387805.1 Bacillota bacterium
CCGCCTACGGTTCCGTCCCCCCGGCTAGCTTTTCGGTCAGCATCCCGGCTCGCCGGCCCGACGGCCTCTCGGCATCGGCGGGCATTGCCGGCGTGCCGACGTCCTTCGAGGTCGTCCCGCTCCAGGAAGAAGAGTAGCGCCAGCCAGCCGCAACCAAGAAAGGCGGCAACGGCCGCCGCGGCGATAGGCGCCGGTCGCCGAAAGAAGAAAGGCGCTCGCGAGGAGCGAGCACCCTTCGCACAACTCCGCACTGTACCGCGTACTGCGCCGGGACACCTCGCCCATGCCCCGGCACAAGAACTTGCCGACCGCGTCAGCGCCGCGGGCCGGGACGGCGCATGTCAGGAATCCGTCCCAGCACCGGCAGTCCCAGCAACTGCGCCACCTCGTCCGGCGACTTGACCGTCGTATCCACGAACTCCCACACGAAAACGGCGACCAAACCGAGGAACAGCCCGAGGAAGGCGCCCAGCGCCACGTTCAGCATGGGCCGGGGACTGACTGGATTCTCCGGCGGCACGGCGGGATCGATGATGGCCACCGTGGGTGCGCGCATGGCTTCCGCGATACGCACGTCTTCATACCGGCTGCGCAGCAGCAGGAACGTGTGCTCCAACACGTCGCGCTCGCGCGTCAGCGCCGCCAGCATCATCTCCCGCTCAGGCAGCGCCGCGAGCCGCTCCTCCAGCACCGCGATTTCCTGCTGCAGCGCTTCCCGGCGCGCCGCATGCGCGGCCGCTTCCGCCGTCGCCCCGCGCCGCACGGCGTCTTCGTAGTTCAGCTGCGCCTCCAGCTGCCGCGCCTCCAAGTCGCTGATGCGGCTCAGCAACGTGCGCGTCTCGTCCGACGGCGACACCGGCCCCATGTTCTCCCGGAACGTCTTCAGCGCTTCCTCCGCCTGCCGCAGCTGCTCCTCGGCGATGGCTAGCTGCTCTTCGATAAACTCGCGCGCCACCGTAAGCTCGCTGCGGTTCAGCTCCCGATTGAATTCGATGAAGCTTTCCGCCACTGCGTTTGCGATCTCCGCCGCCACCTGCGGATTCGGATGCCTGGCAGAGACGACGATGGTCTCCGTGTTGGCCACCGGCTGAATGGTAATGTATTCACTCAGTCGCTCCTGAAGCTGCGCCCGAGCCGCGGGACTCAAGCGCGCTTCGGCCATTTCCGCCACTTGGCGGCTACGCAGTATCTGGACGCTGTTTTGCAGCAAATTGCGCGTCACGACGGAGCCGCCGGTGTCGAGAAACATCCGTTCCCCGGACGCGTTCGGATCCTTGATGAGCAGCGTCGTGCTGGCTTCGTAGATCGGCGTCGCCGCAAGGGTGATGATGTACGCGGCGGCGATGGTCAAGACGCATGCGCCGATCACCACCCACTTGCGGCGCAAGAGAGCTCCCCACAGCTGCCGTAAATCGATGACGTCTTCGTCGACACGCAGCTGCTCTGCGTTGATTTCCATCGATCGTCCTCCCAACTCCCAGGTCCTCCCGCGGCCGCGGCGGCTCGGCAACGTGCCTGCTGTTAGGGGAACGGACTCCACCGCGTTTTCACCGGAATTCGGCGGTCAACGTCCCCGCAGCACGTTGAGCAAACGCGCACCCAAGCCTTGCCGCTCCAAAATGCGGGGCGGGT
>QGSR01000143.1 GCA_003387805.1 Bacillota bacterium
CCTGGGGGGGTGGCCCCCCGGCGGCGGCGTCCGGCGCGGCGGCATCGTGTACACGGACGCGGGCGACGTGGAGGTCAGCAGCGCCGGCGGCGACATCGAGCTGGGCGCGGCGGGCCTGACGGCCTGGCTGAACGGCGACGCGCAGCCGGACCGCGTGCGGGCCACGGGGCTCATCGTACTGGACGCGACGGCGGGCATGCTGCTCCAGCACGACGGCCGCATCCGCGGCGCGCGGGAGCTGTGGACCCGCAGCGCCCACGGGCAGCACCTGGCGGGCGACAACGCGGCGGGGGCGTGGCACGCGGTGAACACGGCCGACGGCGACATCGTCTTCTACAACACCGCCGACACGCTGCGCATCCTGGGCGTGACGCAGAACGCCGGCGCGGTGGAGGTCCGCCAGACGGGCGCCGCGCAGGTGACGGGCGCGGTGACGACCGCGGCCGGCGACATCGCCCTGTATGTGACCGGCGCCCTGACCACCCACGCGGTGGTGGCCGCGGGCGGCGCGGGCGGCCTGACCATGACGGCCGGCGGCGACATGGTCATCGGCGACGAGGCCGGGACGGTGTTCGGCGCCGTCCGTCTGGACGCCGGCGGCTTCCTGGATGTCCACAGCTTGGTGTTCAGCGACTCGGGCCGCATCGACATGCGGGCCGGGCGGGACGTGGTGTTCTTCGGCGCCGCGCAGACCGGCGACGCGGTGACCGTGGACGCGGGCGGCTCCATCATCAACGCCAGCTACGCGGACAACGCGGTGCTGACGGGCCGGGCCGTGGACCTGACGGCGGGCGCGGACATCGGGCAGCCCGATCGGTTCGTGGTGGTCAGCGCCCGGGACGTGCTCAACGCCCGGGCCGGCGGCGGCGTCTGGGTCCGCGGGCTGGGCGACGTGTACTCGGGCCACCTGGAGAGCGCGGCCGGCGACGTGACGCTGTACGCGCTGGAAGGCGCTTTCCGGGCCGACCGGGTGGCGGCGCCGGCGGGCACGGTCACCGTCGTCAGCGCCGGGCCGGTGGCCGTGCAGGAGCTGGCGGCGGTGCAGGCGAACTTCACGGTGCGGAGCCAGGGCCGGCCGGTGCAGGTGACCGAGGCGGCGCTGGTCCGCGGGCTGACGGTGGAGGCCGACGTGGTGCGGTTCAGCAGCATCGACCACGCGGCCGGCGGCCAGGAGCCCCTGCGCGTCACCGTGACGGGCCGCCACGAAGGTCTGGCCGACGAAGTGTACATGTTCGGCCGCTCGTCGGTCGGCGTCGTGTTTGACCGGCTGGACGCGGACTTCGCGGACATCACGTTCATCACCGACGACCTGGCGTTCCTGGACGTGCTGCTGGGCAGCACGGCGTACCTGCGCAACGCGCACCACCTGGCGGTGGCCGACAACGTGGAGCGGCGCCTGATGGACGCGCACCTCCAGGTGCATCCTCGGGATGAGCGCTTCTACGTCATCTTCGCCGCCAACCGGACCATCCTGAGCAATGCGCTGGACGTCAACTACGACGACGACTACATCGTGAACGAGTTCGACACGGAGAACAGCTTCGTGCGCAGCACCTTCAAGTACCCCCACGTGGTCGTATTGGGTGAGGTGCAGGATGCCGCGTCGGTTGTGCGGCTGCTGGCGCCCGTCTTTGCCGGAGTCGTGTTTGACGAAAACATGCGCCTGCAGCTGCTGGAGATGGACGGCACGCCGCTGAACACGGAGGCTCCGGAACCGACCGAAACGACGTCGGCCGGCGAGCCCGAGGCGGAGCGGCAGGCGGACGCGAATGAGAGGCTCGATGGGAATGCGTAAAGCCATAGCAGTCTTATTGGCGGCCATGCTGTGGGCCGCGGCGCCGGCGGGGCCGGCCGCGGCCCAGCAGCCGCCCGGCGGCGGCGCGGCGCAGCTGCTGGTGGTGCAGCGGTTCGTGCTGGGACCGTCCGAGATTTTGACCGAGGAGGAGCTGGCCGCCGTCGCCGGCCGCTACATCGGCCGCCCCATGCCCGTGGACGAGCTGTACGCCATGGTTGCGGAACTGGACGCGCTGTATGAGGCGAAAGGGTTCGTCGGGCGGGCGGTGCTGCCGCCCCAGACCATCGCCGACGGCGTCGTGGAGGTGCAGCTCATCGAGGGCCGCATCCACCAAATCGTCGTCAGCGGCAACGACCGCACGCGCACCGAGTTCATCACCAAACGCCTCGGTCTCGCGCCCGGGGATTTGGTGGACTTGAACAAGATGGCCGACGGCCTGGCCGTCTTCAACACGGCCTACGACGTGGCGCTGCGGGCCGAGCTGCGGCCCGGCGCCGAGTTCGGCACCACGGACTACGTGGTGTACGCGCAGGAGCCGAAGAACGACCGGTTCACGTTTTGGATTGACAACGGCGGCCGCTTCCAGACGGGCGAGGACCGCTACGCCTTCTCGTGGACCCGGGCCAGCCTGCTGGGCTACCGGGACGCGCTGGGCGTTTCGCTGTCCGCCAGCCGGGGCACCCGCTCGGCGTCGCTGACGTACTCGGTGCCCGCGGGCCTGCGGGGCGCCCGGGTGGGGGCCAGCTACACTTTCAGCCAGCTGGACATCGTCGAGGGCCCGTTCGAGGTGGCCAAGCTGCGCAACCACTTGTCCAACGCGCAGCTCAACGTGCAGGTGCCCTTCGGGCTGACGGCGCGCTGGCCGGGGTCGTGGTCGCTGTCGTACCATCACCAGGATTCGCTCATGTTCTGGGAAGGCCACGAGCTGCCCGAAACCCACAAGGTCACGGGCGCGTGGGAGGCCGGCGTGCGCGCCGCCACCGTGGCCGGCGCTTCGCAGTGGGATTTCGGGTATACGCTGCGGTCCGTGTCGGATCAGCAGGAAGGCAAGAGCTACACCATCCACCGGCTGTCGGCGTCGTGGCGGCGGCCCGTCTGGGCGGGCGTGCTGCAGGCGGGCGTGTCGGGCCAGCTGAGCGACGGGGTGCTGCTGCCCCAGGCGGAACAGTACTCCATCGGCGGCAGCGAATCGGTCCGGGGGTACCAGGCCGGCCAGGGCCTGGGCGACGCGGGCTACAACGTCTACCTGGCGTACTCCGTGCCCCTCACGGCCCGGATGGAGGGGACGCTGCACATCGACCACGGCGGCGTGTATCCGTACAAGGGCGATGACCAGCCCGTTTCCGAGGAAGACTTTCTGACCAGCGCCGCGGTGTCCGTGAGCGCCCGCCTGACGGACTTGCTGAGCCTCCGCATGCAGTGGGGCTTCCCGCTGGACGCCCACGCGGCGGGGCTGGGCAACACGTTTTATTTCCGGCTGCAGGCGGCGTTCTGACGGACGCGGCCGGCGCGGCGCTGTTGAGAAGTTTTGTTTTCGCCGGCCGTTTTTGCTGGAGGAGTGGTGCCCGGCACGGAGAAGGCAGTGTTCGTCGCAACGGCGGAAACTGAGGAAAATTTTCGAAACGGCTGGTGAGAAACCCGCCTCACGGGGAGAGGCGGTCTCCGGCGGGGAATGCGGGCGGAGCGAGGGGTCTCCGCCGCGGAAAACAGGGGGAATGGCGAAGGATGCGCAAGAGAGTCGTTATTGTCGGTGTGGTGCTGGCTTTGATGTTTGCGTTCGCGGCGGCGGCCTCGGCTCAGGAGCGCGTCGGGGTCATCGATTTGGCACTGATTATCGATGAATCGAAGGCGGGCAAGCAGGCCAATGCACTTCTGAACCAGTACATTGCGGAGCGGCAGCAGCAGCTGACGCCGTACGAAACCCAGCTGGAGGCTTTGCTGGAGCAGCTGGAAAACGAGGCCCTGTCCGACGAGGAGCGGGCTGCTTTGGAAGAAGAGTTCAACGCGCTGGCCGAGGAGTATCTGGCTTTGGTCGAGGAGTTCGACGCGGAGGTGGCGGCCGCGGTGGAGACGCTGCGGCAGCAGATTTTGGCGGACATCGGCGTGGTGCTGCAGCTGGTGGGCGACTCCCGGGGCTTCGACCTGATCATCGACGCGTCCAACGCCTACTACTACCGGCGGGTCGTGGACTTGACCTTTGAGGTGATCCGCGAGTACGACACGCTGTGGGAGCAGGCCCAGCGCCAGGGCGGGGGCCAGTAAGGCGGCGCGGCGGCCCGGGCAAGAGAACACGATGGCACGACGCTGAAACGACGGCGGTGGCGGCTGGTCCACCGCCGTTTTCGTTTGGGCCGGCCCGGGGTCGTCCGGCGGCGGCATCGCCTTTTGCATACCATACCCTGCAGGGTATAATGGGTTTGCAGGTGCGGCGTGGGATCCGAATGGAATCAAATAGGAACGCATCCTGCATTGCATCAAATAGGAACGCATCCTGCGAGCGGCGAAGCCTGCCCGTGCGGGCCCAGCCGGCTCACCGATTTTCACGAAAGGCGGCGGTGCATCATGAAGCGTCGATTGGTCGTGGTTGGCGGCGTGGCCGCCGGCATGTCCGCGGCGTCGCGCGCCAAGCGGGTCGACCCCGGGCTGGACGTCGTCGTGCTGGAGAAGGGCGACTACATTTCGTACGGCGCGTGCAGCCTGCCGTACTTTCTCGCCGGGTATTTCGACGACTACCGCAAACTCATCGCCCGGACGCCCGAGGAGGCGAAGGAGCAAGGCATTGACGTGCGCACGGGGCACGAAGCCGTGCATGTGGACGTGGAGAAGAACACCGTCACGGTGCGCCGGCGCGACGGCGGCGAGGAGCGGCTGGCGTATGACGCGCTTCTGCTGGCGACGGGCACCGTGCCCGTGGTGCCGCCCGAGTGGGGCGTCGGCCGGCTGGAGGGCGCGTTTTTGCTGCGCACCATTGACGACGCCAGGGCGCTGCGGGCGTACATCGCGCAGCAGCGGCCCCGGCGGGCCGTCATCGTGGGCGGCGGCTACATCGGCGTGGAAGCGGCCGACGCGCTGCTGGAGCACGGCCTGCACGTGACGGTGGTGGACGTGGCGCCGCAGCTGTTGACCAACTTCGACGAGGACGTGGCCAAGCACGTCGAGGAGGACCTGCGGGCGGTCGGCGTGGACGTGCGGCTGGGGGACGGCGTCACCGGGCTTGAGCCGGCGGACGGGCGTGTCGCGGGCGTGCGCACGGCGTCGGGCCAGGTTTTGCCCGCCGACCTGGTCATCGTCGCCCTGGGCGTGGGGCCCAACGTGGCGCTGGCCCGGGCCGCGGGCATCGCGCTGGGGCCTACGGGGGCCATCGCGGTGGACCAGCAGCAGCGCACGTCGGTGGAAAACGTGTTCGCCGCCGGCGACTGCTGCGAGGCGCTGCATCTGGTGACGGGCCGGCCCGCTTACGTGCCTTTGGGCACCACGGCCAACAAGCAGGGGCGGGTGGCCGGCACCGTCATCGGCGGCGGCCGGGCGTCGTTCCCGGGCATCGTCGGCACGGCGGTGGTGAAGGCGCGGGCGGTGGCCGTGGGCCGCACGGGCCTGACGGAGCGCCAGGCCCGGGAGATGGGCTACGACGCGGCCGCGGCCATGATCAAGGCCTTCGACCGGGTCGAGACGC
>QGSR01000144.1 GCA_003387805.1 Bacillota bacterium
GCGTAAAGATCTCTACTTCCAGCGTGGAGTAGCGCGCGCCTCCCAGGGACAGCACGATGGGAAAGCTCATGAAACAGTAAATGAAGGCCAGGACCGCGCCGCTCAAAATGCCCGGCGCGATGGCCGGCAGGGTCACGTCGCGAAACACCGCCAGCGGACCCGCCCCCAGCGTGCGGGCGCTTTCCTCCAACGCCGGATCCAGCCGCTCCCAGGCGCCCTGTGTCATGCGGGCCACCAGCGGGCCGTTGTAAAACGCGTGGGCCAGCACGATGGCCCACAGCGTGTGCAGCACCCGCACCTTAAACCCGAACAAGGCCTCCAGCGCCTCGTTGAACCAGCCGTTGACGCCGTACATGATCAGGAAGCCCAGCGCAACGGTGATGGCCGGCATGACGAAGGGCACCATCATCAACGACGACACGAAAGATTTCCCGGGAAATGAGCGGTTGGCCAAAAGGTACCCCAAGGGAACGCCGATGACGACGCTCAAGCCGGCCGACAAAAACGCCTGCCAGGCGGTAAAGCGCAGCAGCCCCAAAATGTACGGGTCGCGCAGCAGCTCGAGGAAGCGCCCCGGGGAATAGGCCCCCGCGCCGGGCTCCGGCCGGAACCCTTCCAAAAGGGCCGTGCCGACGGGCAAATAGAAAACGAGCACCAGCAGAACGGCCGCCGGCAGAAGCAGCAGCAGCGCCAGCAGACGCCGCCGGTCCCAGCCGCTCCGGCCGCCCCCGATCAGGCCGCGCCTCAAGGCCCCACGTGTTGACGCCCCGTGTCTTGCCACGCGCTCATCTCATTTCGTCCATGTTGGTGCCGGCATCCGGCCGCGGCCCGAGGCCGGCGGGCCGCCGCCACGTCTCACCGCAGCCCCGTCATCAGCCGCGCCCACTCGCGCAGCCAGCGCTGCTCGTTTTCTTCAATAAGCCGGAGGTCCAGCTGTACCGGGTTCTCCGGAATGACCGCGTACTCCTCGAAGAAGTCCGGCAGCGGCGCCTCCGCATTGACCGGGAACATCCAGTTGGTGGTCGGAATCAGGCTCTGCACTTCCTCCGACAGCACGTAGTCCACGAACCGGTGGGCCAGCTCGGGCACGTCGGTGCCGGAGACGATGCCCACCGCCTCAATCTGCCGATATGCCTGGCCCTGCGGCGTCAACACGCGGCTGTGGTCGCTGCCGGCAAAATAGACGCCGGCCGCGGTGTCGGTGGAATACGACACCATCATGGGCGCCTCGCCCGCCTGGTACAGGCTGTACGCGGCATCCCAACTGGCGGTCACCGTCAGCAGGCTAGGCGCGAGCCGCTCCCAGAACTCCAGGTAGCCCGGATCGCCGTACTCCGCGATGGTCCACATCAAAAACGCGTGGCCTGTCGAACCCGTCCGAGGGTCGATGGCGATGAGCCGCCCCCGGAAGCGCGGGTCCGTAAGGTCCTCCAGCGTCCTCGGCAGCTCGTCTTCGCTCAGAACCCGGCTGTCATAGATGATGGTGACGTAGCCGTGATCAAAGGGCACCACGTGGCCCGTCTCGTCAAAGTCCAGGTGCGCCGGGACTTTGGCCAGGTTGGGCAGCAGCGAGCGGTCCAGCGGCATGAACACCCCGTGGTCCAGGGCCCGGGGCAGCTGCGTGTCGCCCAGGCCCATGAGCACGTCGGCGTCGGAGCCGCCCGCGTGCAGCTCGGCGATGACGCGGGCCAGCGTCTCGCCGGCATCGCCGGGCGCGAGGAATACGACCTCCACGTCCGGATGCAGCGCCTCGAAGCCTTCCTTGATGGCCTGGGCCGGCCCGGCCGCGAACGAATCGTACGTGTACACGACCAGACGCTGCTCCGCGGCCTGCGCGGCCTGCCCGCCCGCCAAAGCCGCGCCCGCGAGGGACAGCAGCACGGCGGCCAGCACCAGCAGACGACGGGAACGAAGAACGGCGTGCAGCATAAAAAAGAACCTCCCACCAAAGTGATAGAGGTTCCGTGACGGGGAAATCGAGATACAGAGCTAGACGTGTCCGGAGTCAGACGTGTCTAGAACCAACTCTCCCTACGCCGGCATTACCCGGAGCAGGTTCGAAGGGTCGGTGGCCTGCGCCACCCTCTCAGCCCGTCACGAGCTCCCCTGAGTTTCGCCTTCAGTCTATCAGACCCCGGCGCCGCCGTCAAACGAGCCGGACGCCGTCGCCCGTTCCCCGCCGCCGGAGGCCGCCCGGCCCCGCCCGCGACGTCATCAGCCGTCCCGCTCTGTTCCCGGGCCGTCCGTCACAGCTCCCGGCCCCGCCGCACCACCCGGCCGCCCAGCTTGGCGTTGATGGCGTCCAGCACGTCCGAGAGCCGATCCTCTCGCTTTCCGAACAGCGACGTCTGCGCCGCGTGCTGCAGCCCGGACGCGTACACGCCCAGCAGCCGCAGCGGCCGGCGCAGCCGGAACTCGTCCAAAAGCCGCGCCGCTTCCCGGTACAGCGTGTCGTCGTCCCGGAACGGCTCGGCCAGCGTGCGGCTCTTGGTGTGCGTCTCGAAATCCGGGTAGCGGATTTTGACGGTGACGGTGCGAGCGAAGACACCCTCCTTGCGCAGCCGCCAGCCCACGTTGGCCGCCAGGCGGGCCAGCACCGCCCGCAGCTCCGGCCCGTCGGGCACGTCCTCTTCAAACGTCGTCTCCCGCCCGATGGATTTGGCCTCGATATCCGGCTCTACCGGGCGCTCGTCGCGCCCGAAGGCCAGCGCCTGCACGTGGGCCGCCAGCCGCGGGCCCACCACTTGCGCCAGCTGCGACAGCGGCCGCTCCCGCACGTCCCGCACCGTGTGCACGCCGATGCTTTTCAGCCGCGCCGCGGTCTTCGGGCCCACGCCCCAGAGGGCCTCCACGGGCAGCGGCGTCAAGAACGCGTCCACGTCCGCGGCCGGGACGATGACGAGCCCGTCGGGCTTCTCCCGATCCGAGGCCAGCTTGGCGATGAATTTGTTGGGAGCGATGCCCACCGACCCGGTCAGGCTCGTCGCTTCGAAGATGCGCCGTTTCAGCTCCAGGCCCATGTGCCGCGCGTCTTCATAGAAGTGTTCGGTACCGGTCATGTCCAGGAACGCTTCGTCGATGGACAGCGGCTCCACCAGCGGGCTGAACGTCTCCAGCACCTCGAAAATCCGGCGGCTCACTTCCTCGTAGCGGGCCATGCGCGGCGGCACGAAAATCGCGTGGGGGCACAGCTGCACGGCCCGCTGAATCGGCATGGCCGAGCGGATGCCGTACTTTCGCGCCTCATAGGAAGCCGTGGACACCACGCCGCGGCGGCTGTCCCGCCGGCCGCCCACCACCAGCGGTTTCCCGCGGTACTCGGGATGGTCCAGCACTTCCACTTGCGCGAAAAACGCGTCCATGTCGATGTGAACGATGGTTCTTTTGCCGAAGGAGACGCCCCAGGTGCGGCTGCGCACGGCATTCACCCGCCCGCTTGTCCAAAGGCCCGGCCGCTCGGGCCGGAGCAATGCACGCCGTCATCGTGCTCTCAAGTAAAGTATATCAGTGAAGCAAGTCCGTGCACGACGGCGGGTGCCGGGCATGACGTGACGTCCAGGGCGGACGCCGGCCGCACCATGCCGGGCGCCTGCGGCTGGGCCTGCCGCTCTATGGGGCGATGCCCAGCGACTCCCGGAAAAACTCGATGACCCGCTGATCGTACGCCGCCGGGTCGGCCGAGCGGGCGCCTACGTGCCGGTCGCTCCGCACAATCCACAGCTCCGTGCGGCCCGGACGCCCCGCGGCCGCCAGCCGCCGGCTCTCGTCGGCGGGAATGGCCGTATCGCCGTCGGTATGGATGAGCAGCACCGGCTGCGGCATGCCGGGGATAACCGCCACGGGGCTCACCTGGTCCACGTCCAGGTCGATGAGCGGCGGCAGCAGCGCCATGATGGTCCACGTGAAGGGCACGTTGGGCAAGCCCGTCCAGACGGGCATGTTCACTTGCAGGTACGAGCGCAGGTCGCTGAAGGGACTGTCGGCCACCACCGCGCCGATGGCCGGCTCCTGCGACGCCGCCATGATGGAGGTGACCGCGCCCATCGAAAAGCCGATGATGCCGATGCGCTGCGCCTGCGCGGGCCGCTCTCGCCGCAGCCACTGCACCGCGCCGAAGACGTCCTTTACCTCGTGGTAACCTAGGGTCGTGACGCTGCCGCCGGACTCGCCGTGGTTGCGGAAGTCGAACATGAGGACGTTGAAGCCGGCGCTGACGAAGGAGCGGGCCAGCTCCAGGGCCGGCACGCCCGGCTCCAGCCGGTTGCCCCGAAAGCCGTGGGCGAAAATGATGGTGGCGGCTTCCGGCCCCTCCTGCCCGGCACCGGGCAGGAACCAGCCGCGCAGAACGATGCCGTCCGGGGCGGCAAACTCCACCGCCTCAAACGCCAAACCCAGCTCCGCCGGCGTCCGGTCTACGGGCTTCGGGTCCGCATGGGACAAGTTCCACCCGACATAAACCGACACGCCGACGACGCCCAGCACAAGAAGCAGTACCAGCGCCGCCGCCCAGCGCCACAGCCCGCCCCGCCGGCGACGGGCAAACATCCCCGGCCTGGCCGTCCGACTCCTCACGACCCGTTTCACCCCGTTGACAAGAAGTTCCGGCGCCCTGCGCCGCCCTATGCTTCGCCCTTGATCCACAAAATACCTGTCACCGCCGGGCCGCGGGCCAAGGCGCCGAAAACCGCGGGCTTGCCAAGGAAAAGGGATCCGCCGTCCTCGAATTTCAGAGTGAAACTTTTTCCGCGCTTTGTGTGTATTACTTTGTGAACACGGAAACCGAGCCGACAGGAGCGACACGGCGGTTGCGCAGCGACACGTACACGGACGAACAAATCATTCGCCTCTGTCAGCAAGGGCGCCAGGAAGGCTTTTCGCAGCTGCTGCAAACGTACCAGGACCGCGTCTACCGCCGGGCGTACAGCTTCCTGCGCAATCGTGAAGACGCGCTGGACGCGACCCAGGACGTCTTTCTGCGGGTTCTGAACGCCGTCGGCCACTTCCGCGCGGGTGAGCCCATCTGGCCGTGGCTGCGGAAAATAACCACCAACACGTGCCTGAACAAGATGCGGGCCGCCGGCGGCCGGCCGCCGACGGTGCCTCTGGAGGAAGCCCGGGACAACCCGCACCCCCGGGGCGGCCGGGGCGACCCGCAGCGAGAGGCGGAGCTGGCATGGGACCGGCGCCGCCTGGCCGAGGCGCTGGCGCAGCTGCCGCCGCTGCAGCGCATGGTCGTCGTCCTGCGCCACGAGGAACAGCTGACGTACGACGAAATCGCCCGCGTCACCCGGCTGCCCCTGGGCACGGTGAAAACGCACCTGTTCCGGGCCCGGCAGCGGCTGCGGCGGCGCCCGCATCCACGTGTCCGGCATGATCGTCATCAAGGGCGATGACGTGAAGTTCCTGGCCACCAGCAAAGACGGCACCGTCGAAAAGGTGATGGAGTCCATCAGCGGCATCGTGGACAA
>QGSR01000145.1 GCA_003387805.1 Bacillota bacterium
TGCCCCGCCGCGGCTATGACGCCTTTTTCAATCAGCCCGCCCTTGCCCTGACCGCCCCCGGCGGAAGGGTCCACGCCCCGCCCGCTTTTAAGCGGCCACGCCACGCCCGCCGCCTCCCGTCAGCATATACAGCACGGCCATGCGCACCGCCACGCCGTTGGTCACTTGCTCGTGGATGCGGGCCCGGGGATCGTCCAAAACCTGCGGCACGATCTCCACGCCCAGGTTGGCCGGGCCCGGGTGCAAAATGAGCGCGTCGGGTCGCAGCAGCCGCAGCCGCTCCTCGGTCAGCGCGAAAAAGGCCCGGTACTCGCGCACGTCGGGCAGCAGTCCGTCCTTTTGCCGCTCCCGCTGGATGCGCAGCATGTTGACCACGTCGGCCTCCGGCAGCACCGCATCCAGGTCAAAGCGGACGCGCACGCCCAGCGACTCCAGCCCCGGCGGAATCAGCGTGGGCGGTCCCACCACCGTCACCCGGGCTCCCATGGTCAAGAGGCCCCAAATGTTGGAGCGGGCCACGCGGCTGTGCAAAATGTCGCCCACGAGGACGACGTGCAGCCCGCGGACCGTGCCTTTCGCCTCGCGAATCGTAAACAGGTCCAAAAGCGCCTGCGTCGGGTGCTCGTGCATGCCGTCGCCGGCGTTGATCACCGAGGCGTCGATGACGCGGGAGAGCAGCCGCGGCACGCCCGCGGCCGGGTGCCGGACGACGACGATGTCCGCCCCGAGCGCGGCGATGGTCTGCGCGGTCTCGATCAAACTTTCGCCTTTGACGACGCTGGAGGCGGACACCGTGACGTTGACCACGTCGGCGCTCATCCACTTTCCGGCCAGCTCAAAGGACGTGCGCGTCCGGGTGCTGGGCTCGTAAAACAGGTTCACCATCACCTGGCCGCGCAGCGTGGGCAGCTTTTTCACCGCGCGGCCGAAGATTTGCTTCGTCTCCGCGGCGGTGTCCAGGATGCGCTCGATGCACTCTTTCGGCATGCCGCGCAGGCCGATGAGGTGTTCCCGGCGGCGCGGGGACGGGTTCATGGACACGCCTCCCTCGAAAAATGGTGTATGAAAGGGGCCCTAACAAAAAGGCCGCAGCCGCCGAAATGCGGCCGCGGCCTGAATTTACGACTTCGCGACGGCGGTGGCCGCCCCTTCCGCTTCGCCCGCGGAAGCGGACCGGGGCAGGACCAGGTTCAGCACGACGCCGACGACGGCCGCCAGCGCCATGCCCTGAAGCTGGAACGGACCCAGCTGGAGCACCGCCCCGCCGATGCCAACGACGAGAATGACCGACGGGATGATGAGGTTGCGCTTGTGGGAAAAATCCAGCCGGCTCTCCACCAGCGTGCGCACGCCCGACGCGGCGATGACGCCGAACAGAACCATGGCGACGCCGCCCATGACGGGCGTCGGGATGGACTGGATGAGCGCGCCCAGCTTCGGCACGAACGACATGCCCAGGGCCAGCGTGGCCGCGAACGCGATGACCCGCACCGAGAACACGCGCGTGATGGCCATGACGCCCACGTTTTCGCCGTACGTCGTGTTGGGCGGGCCGCCGAACAAGCCGGCCAGCGCCGACGCCAGCCCGTCGCCCAGCAGCGTGCGGTGCAGCCCCGGCTTCTCGTAGAAGTTGCGGCCGGTAATGGTGCTCAGCACGAACACGTCGCCCAGGTGCTCGGCCATGGTGACGATGGCCACCGGGGCGATGACCATAATCGCGCTCCAGTCAAAGCGCGGTGCGGTAAACTGCGGCACGCCGAACCACGCGGCCTCGCGCACCGGCGTGAAGTCCACCAGTCCCAGCAGGACCGAGACGAGGTAGCCGCCGACGACGGCCACCAGCACGGGGATGGTGGACATAAAGCCCCGGGTCATGAGCGAGGCGCCCACGGCGAAAGCCAGCGTCAGCAGCGCCACCATGACGCCCGGATCGGCGATGGTGGCGTCCGGCGCGGTCATGCCGGTCATGTCCAGCGCGGCCGGCGCGAGGCCCAGGCCGATGACCATGATGACGGGCCCGACGACGACGGGCGGCAGCAGCCGCTGCAGCCATTTGACGCCGGTGACGCTGATGACGGCGGCCACCGCGACGTACACCAGCCCCGAGACGATGACGCCTCCCATCGCGTAGGGGATGCCCCACTGCTCTTGGGCGACGATGAAGGCCACCGGGGCGATGAAGGCGAAGGACGAGCCCAAGTACGCCGGCACTTTGCCGCCGGTGACGAGAATGAACGTCAGCGTGCCCAGGCCCGACGTGAACAAGGCCACGGCCGGATTCAAGCCGGTGAGAATGGGCACCAGAATCGTGGCCCCGAACATCGCGAACACGTGCTGCAGTCCCAGCGGCACCAGCCGGGACAACGGCACCCGCTCCTCCACACCGATGACGACCGACTGCTGCTCGTTCGCGCTCATAGGTCCTCCTCCTTTACTTGAATCACGACCGCGTCAACGCCGTCGGTTTCCACCAGCCGCACGCTGACGATTTCATGGCGCGCCGACGGCAGGTTGCGCCCCACGAAATCGGCCCGGATAGGCAGTTCCCGGTGGCCCCGGTCCACCAGCACCGCCAGCTGAATGCGGGCGGGGCGCCCCAAATCGATGAGCGCGTCCAAAGCCGCCCGCGCGGTGCGCCCCGTGTACAGCACGTCGTCCACCAGCACGACGGTCTTCTCCGTGACGTCGAAAGGAATCTCGGTCCGCCGTACCACCGGCTGGTGGGCGATGGTGGTCAAATCGTCCCGGTACAGGGTGATGTCCAGCACGCCCACGGGCACGTCGGCCCCTTCGATGTGGCGGATTTGCTCCGCCAGCCGGCGGGCCAGCGGCACGCCCCGGGTGTGAATGCCGACCAGCGCCAGGTTTTCGGTGCCGCGGTTGCGCTCGAGAATTTCGTGGGCGATGCGGGTCATGGCCCGCTTCATGCCGTCCTCGTCCATCACTTGGACCTTGTCCACCCACGCCACCGCGCTTTGCCGCCTCCTTTCAGGCACAAAAAAACTTCTTGCCGCGAGTCGGCAAGAAGTCATTCACACGCGTACGCGCACGCCCGGCCGGGCGCGCGCCCGGTCGGACCACGGGTCGGCATATGTGACGGGCTCCTTGCCAGCCTCACGGGACTGACTTAAAGGATCCTTTTCCTAGACATCATAAAGGACGCGTCTCGGCGCGTCAACCTTCCGCGCGCAAATCGCGCAGCACCATTTCCATATGCTCCGGCAGCGGCGCCTCGAAAGACACCCACTGGCCGGTGGTCGGATGCTCGAAAGCCAGCTTGACCGCATGGAGGCACTGGCCCTGCAGGTCCCAGCGGTAGCGGCGCGGCCCGTAGACCTTGTCCCCGACGACGGGGTGGCCCAAGTGGGCGGTATGCACACGAATTTGATGAGTGCGTCCGGTCCGCAGCACCGCCCGCATGTACGTGTAGTCCTGGAACCGCTCCAGCACCTCGAACTCCGTCTCCGCCGGGCGGCCGTCGGGCACGACGGCCATGCGCTTCCGGTGGACCGGATGGCGGCCGATGGGCGCCTTGATGCGCGTCCGGTCCGCCCGCACCCGCCCGTGCACGATGAGCACGTACTCGCGGTGCGCCTCCCGCATCCGGATCTGCGCGGCCAGCGACAGATGGGCGCGGTCGTTTTTCGCCACCACCATCAAGCCGGAGGTGTCCTTGTCCAGGCGGTGAACGATGCCGGGCCGATCTTCGCCCGCCACGAAAGACAGCGTGCTCCCCCGGGCCAGCAGCGCGTTCACCAGCGTGCCGCCTTTGTGCCCGGCCGCCGGGTGCACCACCATGCCCTGCGGCTTGTTGATGACGAGCACGTCGTCGTCTTCATAGACGACGTCCAGCGGAATCGGCTCGGGACGGGTCTCGTCCTCCTCCGGCGGCGGCAGTTCCACCTCGATGCGCTGCCCCGGCCGCACCTGCAGGCTGGCCGGCGCGAGACGGCCGTCCACGCGGACCAGGCCGCTGTCGATGAGCCGCCGGACGTACGAGCGGGAACGCCCGACGCCGTTGTGGGCCAGCCACCGGTCCAGGCGTTCCGGCCTGGCCTCCGGCGGCACTTCCAGCAAGAGCTGCTCCAACCGTCGTCACCCCCTTCCGTTGTTTCCCGGCGGTTCGTCGTGGCCGGATGTTCCGGCGCCCGACCCCGTCCCGCGCGAGAACGCGCCCAAACCCGTGGCACGCGACGCCGGGCCCGCGTCGGCCGCACGCGGCGCCGGGCCCGAGTCGGCCGCCGCTCCCGGGCTTGCGGCAGGCTGCTCCGCATCCTGCGCCACGGGCGCTGCCGGATCCAGACCCGCTTCCGGCTCCAGGGACACTTCCGGCTCCAGGGACACTTCCGGCTCCAGACCCGATTCCGGCACCAGGCCCGCTTCCGACCCCAGGCCCGCTTCCGGCACCAGGCCCGCTCCCGGCTCCAGGCTCGCTTCCGGATCCAGGCGTGCTTCCGGCCTCGCGGGCTGGAACAGCAGCACCGCGGACATAATGATGACGCCCAGGACGATGGCCGTGTCCGCCACGTTGAACACCGGGATCCACGGCACGTCGATGAAATCCAGCACCGCGCCGCGCCAGAGCCGATCGAGCGTGTTGCCCGCCGCACCACCCAGTCCCAGCGCGATGCCCAGCCGCGCGGCCACGGACTGCCGGCTGATGTAGTCGCGGCGAATCCAGCCGTACACCAGCACGGCCACCGACACCGTGATCAGCAGCAGCTGCTGGGACTGAAACAGCCCAAAGGCCGCGCCGGGATTGTACAAGTACGTGAAGCGCAGCAGTCCCGGAATGATGAGCCGGCTTTCTCCCGGCGTCATGGCGTAGCTGATCCAGCCCTTGGTCGCCTGATCGATGAGGACGACCGCCGGCACGATCCACATCAGCCGCAAGCTGTCGGCCTCCCCGTCGACGGTCCAGCGCGTCCGTGCCATATCTTTATAGATTCTAGCACAGCGTCACTGGCCCAACAACCAGGTGTCATGGCCGTCAGTGATGGTTTCCGCTTCCGGCTCGTCGGAAGGAGTGTTGGACGTCCCGTGACTGGCCACGTCGCGCCAGACGTCTTCCGCATCGTACGCGGCCACGTTCGGACCACCCGTGGGATCGCCGTGGGTGCGCCCGAAAGGCGGCGTCAGCACGGCCTCCTCCGCAGGCCGCCGTCCTGTTGGTCCCCGGCGTGGGAGTGGGGCGCCCCCGGGTCCATGGCCGGCGGGCCCGTGGACCGCCGGCCCCGGGCCGGTCGCCCTCGCGCCAGGCGCTCCTCCGCCGGCAGGTCCGCTGCCCGCCGGCCTCGTGCCGGCTGGTCCTGTGCCCGCTGCGCCCGCGCCCGTCGGCGCCCCTCCCGTTGGTCCGGCGCCCGGCGCCCCCCCCTCCGCCGGTCCCCCGCCCCGCGGCCCCCCTCCTGCTCGTCCCGCCCCCCGCCGCCCCCCCTCCCCTCCTCCCCCCCCCCCCCCCCCCCCCCCC
>QGSR01000146.1 GCA_003387805.1 Bacillota bacterium
CGCTGCGGGGTGAGCGCCCGTCCCGTGTGCGGTGGCCCCCTGCGGTGTTCGCTCCGGTGCCGCGCGCCGGCAGTGCCGGCCTCGGCCATTCCAGCCCTTCGCCCCCGTGCCCCGCGCCCCCTGGCATGCGGGCCGTGCCCGCCTCTTCGTCGTACTCCAGCTCGTCGGTCCAGACGGTGCGGCTGCCGTGCTCCAGCCGGGTGCGGCCGATGACCCGCACCAGGTCGCGCCCGTCCACTTTGGCGATGAACATCACCGCGTCGTCATCCAGAATGGTCATGACCACGGGCCGCCGCCCGCCGCCTTCGGCGCCGTCCGCCTCGGCCCCGCCGTCCTCCTGGGCCAGCGCCGCCGGGGAGAAGGCCAGCGCCAGCGCCAGCAGCCACGCGGCGGTCCGCCCGGCGCGCCACCACGCGCGCTTCCGGCTTGTTTGACTCCGTCCCATGCCCACGCCTCCTCGCATCATCGGCTGCGTCACGGGCCGGCCGCCGCGTCGCCGCCGAACACGACCCGCCCGCGGCCGTACCCTTCCAGCCGCTCCTCGGCCAGCCAGTACACCACTTCATCCATCTCCAGGACGCCGCCCGACGCGCGCCGGATGCGGACCTGCCCCAGGAGCCGCACCCGCTCTTTGTCCACGTCGGCCTCCATGCTGCCCGCTTCCACCGTGTCGCCATCGATCACCATGCTCACCGGGCCCGGCGCGACCACCAGCTCCTCCTCGGCCCGCCACTCCAGTTCCTCGGTGCGCATGTGCACCCGCTGGTCGTACACCAGCACCACGCTGCCGCTCAGGATCAGATTGTTGGTGGGCCGGTGCCAGCGCCCGTAGTCCGCGTCGAAGGTGACGAACACCCGCCCGTCCCGGTAGAGGACGCCGTTTTCGATCCGGTCGATCCGCACCCAGTCGTCGTCATCGGCGATGACGCCCGCGTCCAGCTCAAACTGCCGCTCGCCCTGGCGGCGGCCCACCACCCGGCTGGACGTCAGCCGGGGGCGGGAATCCGTCTCGACTTCCTCGGGAAGGGCCGTCTCGCCGCCGCCCGCGAGCCACCGCCACCCGGCCCAGCCCGCCAGCGCCGCGGCCGCGATGAGCATCGCCGCCACCCACACGCCGCGCTTCACGCCGCGCCACCCCGTCACAGAAACTCCGACAGCACGTCGGCTTCAAAGAGCAGCTTGTTGTCCTCGCCCGCGCCCACGGCCACCCGGCTGGACGGAAACGCGGTGATGTGGTACTCCAGCCACACTTCGCCCTTGGCCTGGTCCCAGCGCAGCCGGATTTCGCGGCAGTCCGCGTCGTGGGCGATGTACATGTGGTGGCGCGCGTAGGACATGTTCCGGAAGTCGTAGATGGCCGTTAGGCCCGCCTTCCAGCCGCCGCCCAACGCCGCCTGCAGGTCCGCGTCCACGCGCTCCAGCTCCTCCCGCGCGACGTTGTACTGGGCGCCCAGCCGCACGGCCCAGTCTTCGGCCGGCCGCCAGTCCACGGTGCCGACGACGCGCTGCAGCTCGCCCCGCTCCACGTTGTACGACGCGCCGGCCCGCAGCGTCAGGTTTTGCGCGGCCCGCACCGTCGCGTTGGCCGTCAGGTTCCCCCACCGCTCCGTCAGGAAATTGTAGGTGGCCGAAGCCGACGCGGTCACCGCGGCCGTGCGCCAGTTCAGCCTCAGCGTGGCCGACTCCTGCGGCGACACCCGGTCGAAATAAAACGGCGTGCCGCCCCACACGTCGCGGTAGTTGTACTGCACGTTGAAGGTGAGGGGCCGGGCCAGCTGCACGTTGAAGCCGGCGCGCGACTGCAGCGTCAGCTGCCGCTCGCCGGTGCTGTAGAAGCGGGCGCGGCCCAGGCCGCTGAGGCTGACGGTGGCCGCGCGGCCCAGCCGCCACGTGCGGGTGGCCAAGGACGCCTGCGCCTCGCCCCGCAGCGCCGTCAGCTTCGACGGCTCCTCCTGCAGCCGCACCGCCGCGAACTGCAGATCGACGCCCGCCATGCGGCGCAGCCGCAGCTCCACCTCGGGCAGGCGGCTGACGTGCCGCCACGACGGCTCGTACGACGGATCGGCGGCCTTCTCGTCGTCCTTCAAATCCGGGTTCACCTGCTGCTCCGCGCGCACGGCCAGCGTGTACGCGGCGGCCGACCGCTGCAGCTCGGCGGAGTAGCCCAGCCAGCGGCGCGGCTCCACGAATTCCCGGCGCTCGTCGAACCATTCGCCCGACGCGTGCACGCTCCACCCGTCCGTCAGGCGGCGGTGCAGCTCCCCGCGCAAATCCAGCCGCTCCAGGTACTTATGGCCCAAAACGGCCCGGTAGTCCGCGTCCGCCGCGAAGGTGCCGCGCCCGTCCCGATGGCTCAGCGCGGCGCCCCAGGTCAGCTCGTGCCGCTCGATGCCCTCCGGGCCCGCTACGAAGTCATAGCCCGCGTCGGCCTCCACCGTGGCCGCTCCCAGCGTCCAGCGCCGCTGCCACGCTGCGCTGCCGTCCGCGCCGCCCAGCTCGTTGCCGGCGCCGTACAGGTAAATGACGCCGCGCCCCGTCTCGTCGTCCACGTACGTGTGCCGCACGCCCGCGCCGGGACCCAGCTTTTGAAAGTAGTCCAGCAGCAGCGCGCCGTACAGGCCCGACTGCAGCACGTAGTTGTACGTCAGCTTGACGTACCAGCCGGTGCGCTCGCTGTAGCCGATCTGAGGCATGTCGAACCGGCTGGCGTCCTCCTTGAGCGACAGCACCAAGTAAGGCAAGTACAAAAGCGGCACGCCGTGCTCGTAAAAGGTCACGCCGCGCACGATCATGCGGTCGCCGGGGTAAATTTCCAGCTCCCGGGCGGAAAAATGGTACGCGACGCGCCCCTTGTCGTCGCATTCGCACGTGGTGAGCCGGCCGCCCGCGATGAAGACGCGGTCCTCGGTGGCCGTCACCCGCTCCCCGCGCACGAACATGGGGCCGTCCACGCCGTCGCTGTAGAGCACCGCGTCCAGCTCGTCGAAGACGGCTTCGCCGCTGTCGAAATCGTATGCCAGCCGCCGCCCCGCCAGCTCCCGCTCGTCGTCCACGTACACCACGCTGCCCTCGAAAACGGCGTAGCGGGCCTCGGCGTCGTACGTCATGAAATCGGCGGTGATGACGGCCTCGCCGTAGCGCACGGTGACGTCGCCTTCGGCCAAAAACAAGCGGCGGCCGTCCCACAGGCTGTACTCCCGGGCCGTCACGCTGACGGGCTCGGCGGCGCGGGCCGCGCCGCCGAAAACCATCACCGCCGCGAGCAGAACGGCAAGCCGGCGGAACAGCGATGCAACAAGCTGCAACGGGCCACGTCCTTCGTTCATCGTTGGTCGTCCGCTTCGCGTCCTTGCTTCTTTCGACGCCCCGGCGGCGCCGCCCTTGTGGCATTCCCTACCGGAAAGGCCGCCCGGCCGCGTCAGCGCGGATGAAAAGCAGGAGGCCGACCACGCCGAACAGCACGTTGCCGGCCCACACGGCCACCAGGGGAGGCAGCACGCCGTTGGTCCCCAAAGAGCGGAACAAGGCCATGAGCGTGTAGTAGAGGAACGCCAGGCCGATGCTGGCGCCCAGGCCGAACACCCAGCCGTGGCGGCCGCCCCACAGGCTCAGGGGCGCGGCCAGCAGCGACAGCACCAGACTGGCAAACGGCAGCGCCAGCTTCATGTGGTAGTCTACCAGGAACGGCCGCACGTCGATGCCGCTGCGCTGAAACAGGCGGATGTGCTCGGCGAGCTCGGCCCGGTTCATCTCGTCGGTGGTGCGCTGGTTGCCGAAGAACGCTTCGGTGCCTTCCTCCATCGGAAACGCCAGAGACTCGGCCCGCACCTCCCGTTCCACGAACCCGTCCGGGCCGATCTCCCGGGTAATGACGTCCTCCAGGAGCCACACGCGGTCGCTGAACGTGCCGCCCCGGGCGGTGATCATGCGGGGAAAGGCGCCGTCGGTCAGCTGGTAAATCATCACGTCCACCAGCCTGGAGCCGGCCGTATCCACTTCGCGCACGTAAAACACGTTGTCGTGGGAGTCTTTGAAAAACACCCGCTCCTGCACGGCGGGCGTCGGATCTTTGAAGATGACCTGGCGGATAATTTTTTCGTACTCGTGGTTCGTCCACGGCACCACGTGTTCGCCCAACAGATACGTCAGGCCCGAGACGGCCACGCCCGCGACCAGCAGCCACACGGCAATGCGCCAAAAAGGCACGCCCGCGCCGCGAATGACCGTCAGCTCGCCGTCCCGGGCCAGCCGGCCCAGGGCCAGAATGACGCCGAACAGCGTGCCCACGGGCAGCGAGATGACGATCAAGCTCGGCAGCCGGTAGAGCAGCATCCGCAGCACGGCCTGCCACGGCACTTGTTTGACCAGGATGAGGTCGGCCAGCTCGAACAAAAGGCCGCTGACCAAAATGACGGTAAACCCCGCGACAAAGCCTAGAAACGGCCAGACGAACTCGCGCAGGACGTAGCGGTCAAGCAGCAGCAGTCTCAAAGATCATCGGCCTCGTCGCCGGCCAGCCGGGCTTCGAGCATGGCCACGCGCTTCTCCAGGCGGGCCACGGTTTTCAAGAGCTCGGGCACCCGGCGCTGGGCCGCCAAGATGCGCATGTTTTCCGCGTGGGGCCGGGCCGGAAAGCCGGACACGAAGGACCCCGGCGGCAGATCCCCCGCCACCAGGCCCCGGGCCGCCACCACCGAGCCCCGCCCCACCCGCAGGTGCCCCACCACGCCCGTCTGGCCGGCCAAGGTGACGTCGTCCTCCACCACGGCGCTGCCCGCCACGGCCGACATGCCCGCGATGATGACGTTTTCGCCCAGCTCCGCGTTGTGGGCCACGTACACAAAGCCGTCCAGCTTGGTGCCGCGCCCGATGCGGGTGGTGCCCACCGTGGCCCGGGCCACCGCGGAGTTGACGCCGATCTCCACGTCGTCTTCGATGACGACGGTGCCGATCTGGGGCATTTTGCGGTGCCGCCCGCCGTCTTTGACGTAGCCGAAGCCGTCGCTGCCGATGACGACGCCGGGATGCAGCACCACCCGGCGGCCGATGCTGACCCGGTCCAGCACGACGACGCCCGGGTACAGCACCGAGTCGTCGCCGATGACCACGTCCCGCCCCACGTACACGCCGGGGTAGATGCAGACGTTGCGGCCGATTCTCGTGCCCGGGCCGATGACCGTGTAGGCCCCCACCGCGCTGCCGTGGCCGATGACGGCGTCCGCGGCGATGCGGGCGGTGACGTCGATGTCCCGGGGCGCCTCGGTGAAGGGGGCGAACTGCTCCAAAATGACGGCGAAGGCAAGACGGGGGTTGTCCACGCGGATGACCGGCCGGCCGATATCCGGCGCGTCTTTGGACACGACCACCGCGCCGGCCCGGGAGCGCCGGGCCGTCTCCAGCGTGCGCTCGTCGGTGGCGAACGTGATAT